>CAZVPQ010000001.1:0-33920 GCA_964628675.1 uncultured Hyphomicrobiales bacterium
ATAAAGAGCAAAATAATCAAAACTATTAATGAAGTACAAAATGGTACCTCTTTTGACGAAGCCATAAGAAAATATTCAAACGATGAAGAACTTATTGGAAAAATCAAATCTATAATTGCAAAAGTTAAATCAGGCGAATTTGACATCAATAAATATATGCAATTTTCGGAAAAATTTAGCAGATAAATTTTAAATTAAAATATCCCATTTGAACAAGTTTTTCAAGTCTATTAAATTAATTATAGACTTAATTATGGTGTATTTAATACATAATTTTTAAGAGAATTGAATTTATTGAAAATGTCAATAGCAAAGGTTAGTAATGCAATTAGCCAAGATTTTCCATTAATTCAAAGTTATATAGAATATTATGCTAAAGTAAATCCCGATTCGATTGCATTAGCTTCTGAAGAAGAAACTCTTACATACTTTGAGTTAAATAAGTCTGCAAACAATTTAGCAAATTATCTTATTTCGCAAGGAATAGGTCCTGAAAAAACTGTAGGTATTTTTTTAAACCCTTCTATTAATTTAGTTATAGCTGTTATAGCTGTATTAAAAGCCGGAGGGGTTTATGTCCCAATAGCTCCGACTCTTCCTAAAAAAAGGGCTGAATATATATTAAAAGATTCAAAAGCAAAAATTTTACTAACAGATTTTAATTTGAAAAGTAAATTCTCTTTTGATTCTGTCATTTCTGTTGCTGTTGACAATAATTCCTCAAATGAAATACTTACTAATCCAAAATATTCTGCTAATGAGAGTAATGCGGCATTTATTATTTATACATCAGGTTCAACCGGGAAGCCGAAGGGCGTAGTAATTGAACATAGGAATTTGTCCTATTATATTAAGTGGTATATCAAGAATATTTTCCAAAAAATGCAAGTTGATTTGCCTTTAACCTCATCTATGAGTTTTGCCGCCGCTGTTACTCAATTTTATTCTTCATTAGTTTTAGGTAGAACACTTCATATATTAAATCCCGATTTGTTAAGACAACCCGACGATCTTTTTGAATGGTATAATATCAATCACGATTTTGGTTTATATTGCGTTCCAACTCTATGGGAAGAATTAATTAATTATGCAGAAATTAATAACAAGTCAAAGAAATTAAAAAGCCCGAAATGTGTTTTTCTTTCCGGCGAAGCAGTTTCGAATAGTTTGGTTAAGAGAACTTATAATTTATTTCCTAATATACAACTTTGGAATTTATATGGACCAACCGAAGCTACTGCTAATATTAGTGCAGGATTGTTATCTAATGATAAAGAAGTTGATTTGGGCGAAGTGATTGAAGGTAGTAAATTATTTATTCTGAATGACAATTTAGAGAAAATCGGGATTAATGAAACCGGTGAAATTTATATTGCCGGTGATGGTATTGCACGGGGGTATCTCAATTTGCCGAGATTAACAGGGCAATATTTTTTCAATCATCAGTTCAACGACGGTCAAACATTACGATTATATAAAACCGGGGATTTGGCTAAATATGATGAAAATAATAAAATAATATTTTTAGGCAGAAAAGATAGTCAGATAAAAATTAATGGCTATCGTATTGAACTAAGTGAAATTGAGAATATTTTGCTTCAACATTATGCGATTAGACAGACTGTTGTTATTAAAAAATCACAAGGCACAAATAATCAATTAATTGCTTATATTGTTGTTGATAAATCTAAAAGCATAATCATTAACGATGTAAGAGATTATCTAAAAGAGCAATTGCCTGATTATATGATGCCTAATGTTATTGTTTTCTTGGATTCTTTTCCAAAATTAAAAAACGGCAAGATAAACCGCAAAAAATTGCCTCAACCCGGTATTCAAAGGCCCGATTTACGATATTCTTATGTCCCGCCGGGCAATGATTTGGAAAAAGAGCTTGTTGCAATTTGGGAGGATGTTCTCGGATATGCAGGATTAGGAATAAATGATAATTTCTTTGACCTTGGTGGAAATTCTCTTAAAATTATATCCATAATTTATAGAATTAATGGAAAGTTTAATGTAAAAATACCATTTAGATATTTCTTTAAATATCAAACTCCTTATAAATTAGCTAAAATTCTAAAAAATGAAGAAATTCAAGACAGAACGATAAATTTAGAAATCAAGAAAGCAATAAGTCCCTCATATAGCTATCCTTTATCCGTAAATCAAGAGAGCTTATGGTTTATTATGCAATCTATTCCTAATAAATCCTTATATAATATTTTGCTTTCCATTGAGATGAAAGGCGAATTTAATTTATCATATTTACAACTATCATTAGAAGATTTAACAAAAAAACATAAGCAATTAAATGCTGTTTTCAATAATATTGACGGTGAGTTAGTTTGTAGAATTAAAGAGAATAATTATATAGGTATTGAGTTTTTTGATTTGTCTAATATTGTTTCTAATGAGCAAATTAAATCGTCAATAGAAGATATACAAAACAGCGAACTACAATATATTTTTGATTTGGAAACAGGACCATTATATAAATTCAAAGTGATAAAAGTTAATAAAAATCGACATATACTATTAGTGCTTATTCATCATATTATTTTCGACGGCTGGTCAGTAAATGTTTTTGTAAAAGAGTTGTCCGATTTATATAGTACCCTATTGAATAATAGTGAAGAAAATATTCAGGATTTAGATATTCAATTTACAGATTATGCTCATTGGCAAAAAGAGAATATAGATAGTTCTTATTATGCTCGAATGCTCAAATATTGGCAAGAAAAATTAAAAAATTCAAACTTTGTTTTGGATTTCCCTGCTGATTTTGCAAGACAAAAAAATCAAACATTTAATGGGAATTATAAAAAAGTATTTATTAATAAAGATGTTCAAGAAAAAATTTGGAAATTTAATAAGAAAAATAATTTAACTCCTTTTATGACTTTTCTTTCCCTGTTCAAATTATTATTATTTAAATATACAAAACAAAATGATATTCTTGTCGGCTGTCCCGTTGCCAATAGAAATCATAAAGAAGTTGAGAATTTAATTGGTTATTTTGTCAATACTATTATTATAAGAACAAATTTATCTGATGAATTAACTTTTAATGATTTACTATCGGAAATTAAAGAAACAACTATTGAATCTCTTGACAATCAAGCATATCCTTTTGCTAAATTAGTAGAAAATCTCAATATTGAACGATCAGCAAGCATAAGCCCTGTGTTTCAAGTAATGTTTGCTTATCACGATGCATTTTTGGATACGCAAGCAAAAGATAATATTTCATTTTCAGTTAGAGAAATTCATAATCCTGCCGCAAAGTTTGATTTAGTTTTGGAATTAGAAGATATTGGGAGTGGGCTTGAATTAAGATTAACTTATAATAGTGATTTGTTTAAAGAATCTACTATTAATAGACTGCTAAGTCAATATCAACATTTATTATCAAGCGTAATAAAAAATACGACCAAGCAACTTTCTGAATATTCACTAATTGATGAAAAACTAATTCTTGCAAAATATCAAGAGTTAAATAAAACGCAAGCCGATTATTCAAGGAACAAAGGAATACATCAGTTATTTGAAGAGCAGGCAGTTAAAACTCCGAATTCAATTGCTCTTATATTTGAAGACAAAAAAATTAGTTACAATGAATTGAATACACAAGCTAACAAATTAGCAAGATATATTTTGACAAAAAATGTTAATCGTAAAAGTCCAATTGGCGTTCAAATGGAAACCTCAGAAAAAGTGATTATTTCATTGTTGGCAATTTTAAAGATAGGCAGTCCTTATATACCATTAGACCCTTATTATCCGAAAGATAGAAATAAATATATCATTGAACATTCGGGGGTTGAATTAATCATAACCGACGACAACTATTGTGATACACTGTCAAATCTTGATATAACAATCTTAAATATAGATAAACAAGAAGAATCAACTTCGTCTTTTTCAGATAACAATATTTCTCTTGATGATTTCTCATCTAATGATTTAGCTTATATTATTTATACATCTGGTTCAACAGGAAACCCAAAAGGTGTTATGGTTTCGCACCAACCGGTTTGTAATTATTTACAATGGATGCAAAGAACTTTTCCGATGAATGAAGTTGATAAAATATTAAATAGAACTTCAATTAATTTTGACATATCTGTCTGGGAAATATTTTTGCCTATAATTTGCGGGGCTAAACTTGTTTTAGCACGAAAAGATATTCTGCAAGCTCCGGAAAGTCTTTATGAATTGATAAAGAATGAGGGGATTACAAATTTGCAATTTGTACCATCTTCATTAAAAATATTTTTGGATTCAGGTTTGCTTTCTTCTTGTAAATCAATAAAGAGAATTTTTTCAGGCGGAGAAAAACTTTCAATAAAATTACAAAATCAAGTTTCTTCTGAATTTGACGGTGAATTAATTAATTTTTACGGTCCGACTGAAGCAACGATTTATGCGACCTATTGGGAATGCCAAAGAGATTCAAAATTAAGTTATGTCCCAATAGGAAAGCCTATTTCAAATGCTGAAGTTTATGTTTTAGATGACAATTTAAAAGCTTTGCCACAAGGCATTGTTGGCGAATTATATATTGGTGGAGAAGTTTTGGCAAAAGGATATTATGATTCTCCTGAATTAACAGAAAAGAGTTTCATTCAGAGTCCTTTTGAGCAACATAAAACATTATATAAAACAGGTGATTTGGTTAAATTGTCAGATGACGGTAATATAGAATTTCTCGGTAGAGTTGACAACCAAGTCAAAGTTAGAGGTTATAGAATTGAACTTGAAGAAATAGAATATTATTTAATAAGCCACCATAAAATCAAACAGGCTGTTGTTATCATACGAGAAGATATTGATAGTGATGTTAGAATAGTTGCTTATCTTATACCGCAAAATAGCAACCTGCCAAATGAAAACGAATTAAGAAGCTATCTTAAAGAAAAATTACCATCTTATATGATACCATCATTTTTCATATCAATAGATTCAATTCCTTTTTTAGCAAATGGCAAACTAAATATTAATGCTCTTCCGTCTATAAAAAGCATTACGATTGGGAAAACAAGAAATAATTATAATAATAAATACGAAGAAATGATTGCTGAAATATGGAAAGTAGTTTTAGGAACTGATAATTTTAAACCCGATGATAATTTCTATGAGGTTGGCGGTCATTCATTGTTAATGGTTAAAGTGCAAAATTTAATACAAGAAAAATTAAATCTTAAAGTTTCAGTGGTTGATTTATTTCAATATCCTAACATACAATCATTAGCAAACTATTTTATTGAAAAATATAAAACTAAAGGTCATTTAAACTCTGATATAATGAAAAGAGTGGCGATGCGGAAAAAAGTATTAACTCCTAAAATTAAAAAAATAATTGAAAAGTATAATCATGACAAATCTAAATGAAGTTGAATTTGATCAACAAATAGCTATTGTAGGTATGGCTTGCCATCTCCCCGGAGCTAAAAACACAGAAGAATTCTGGAATAATTTGATAAACGGTGTTGAATCAATTTCAACATTTACAGATGAAGAATTATTGGAAGCGGGCGTTGAACCTGAATTAATTCAATCACCAAATTATGTAAAGTCACGAGGGATTATTAATGGTGCAGAATATTTTGATGCATCTTTCTTTGGTTTTACTCCTCGCGAAGCCGAATTAATGGACCCACAACATAGGGTATTCCTCGAATGCGCCTGGCACGCTCTCGAAGATGCCGCTTATAATCCTGAAAAATCAAATGCCCGTATTGGAGTTTATGGTGGGACAGGAACACCATGGCATCTTTTCCAAGCTAATATGAATCCCGAAGTTAAAAAATTTGCGAGCGGAACTTCTATTGTTACAAGTAATGATAAAGATTATGTTGCAACAAGAGTTTCCTATAAATTAAATTTAACCGGTCCGAGCGTTAATGTTCAGTGTGCTTGTTCTACTTCAATGGTTGCGGTAATTTTAGGAATGAATAGTTTATTAAATTATCAGTGCGATATGGTACTTGCCGGAGGTTCGACAATAGAACTACCTGAAAAAAAAGGATATATATATCAACAAGGAGGACTTGAATCCCCTGACGGTCATTGCCGTACTTTTGACGAAGGAGCTAATGGCACTGTATTTAGTCGAGGTGCTGGAGTTGTATTGATAAAAAGATTAAACGATGCTATCAAAGACGGAGATAATATTTATGCCGTAATAAAAGGTGGTGCAATTAATAATGATGGAAATAAAAAAGTAGGTTTTACAGCTCCAAGTATTGAAGGACAAATTGAAGTTATTACGGAAACTATTGAATTAGCTGATATAAAACCTGAAACAATAAGTTATGTGGAAGCCCACGGTACTGCAACTCAAATTGGCGACCCAATCGAAGTATCCTCTTTGATCCAAGCATTCGAGCAATTTACAGACAAAAAACAGTTTTGTGCAATAGGGTCAGTTAAAACAAACATAGGACATACTGACTCTGCATCAGGAGTATCATCTCTGATTAAAGCGGCTTTGTCATTAAAAAATCGCAAAATCCCCGCATCATTGAATTATTACAAACCAAATCCCCAGATTGACTTTGAAAACAGTCCTTTTTTCGTTAATACGGAACTTAGAAAATGGATTCCTAACGGTTCTCCTCTAAGAGCTTTGGTTAATTCGTTTGGTGTTGGTGGCACCAATGCTTGCGTTGTACTCGAAGAAGCACCGGATATCAAAAGCGATGATATAGATATTCCGAATAAATTGCTTGTGCTATCGGCAAAATCAAGAGAAGCATTAGAGCAAAGCAAAAATAATCTTGCAAATTATATTGGAGACAAGCAAAATGTTAATCTTAATGATTTAGTTTATACTTATCAAATCGGAAGGAAATATTTTAATAACAGAGGATTTTTGACTTTTAAGAATAGAGATGAGCTTCTTGAGAAATTGAATAATGAAAACAGCCTGCAAGTGAATCTTCTGGATAAGGAAGATAAACCTATTGTATTTATGTTCCCAGGGCAAGGCAATCAATATGTTAATATGGGGCTTGAACTCTATAATAATGAAAAGGTTTTTAAAGATGCCGTTGATGAATGTTGCAAAATCATTCTTGAAGAGTTCGGATTTAATTTAAAAGATATTATTTATCCTAATAACGAAAATTATAATCTCGCAATTGAAAAAATCAATCAAACTAAATACACTCAGCCCGCATTATTTGTTATCAGTTATGCACAAGCAAAATTATTAATGTCTTGGGAAATTGAACCTGATGTTATGATTGGGCATAGCGTTGGCGAGTATGTAGCCGCTTGTATTTCAGGTGTTTTTTCTTTGAGAGATGCGGTTAAAGCAATTACAAAAAGAGGCGAACTGATACAAAGTTTGCCGGGAGGCTCTATGTTAGCTATATTGCTGTCCAAAGACGAAGTCCAACCTTTTTTGTCTTCGACAGTTGAAATTGCCGCGATTAATAATCCTTCGTTAACAGTTGTTGCCGGACCTGACGAAGATATTGATAAATTAATCGAAGAATTAAGCAGCAAAAAGATATTCAATAAAAGATTATCTACTTCTCATGCTTTCCATTCCCAAATGATGGAAGCTATTATGCCCGAGTTTGAAAAATACTTTTCTAATATTGATTTGCATCCACCACAAATACCGATTATTTCCACTGTAAGCGGTGATACAATGGCAGAGCAACAAGCACTTGATATACATTATTGGGTTCAGCATGTTAGAAAAGCAGTTGTGTTTGCTTATGCGGCAAAAACTTGTATTGATGATAAACCTTATGTATTTATAGAAGTAGGTCCCGGACAGTCTTTGGAATCTGCTGTGAAAAGACAATTAGATAGAGATTCCGAACATTCTGTTATCAGCACAATGCCATCTGCCAATGACGAGATTCCCGATTTGGAATATTTGACAACTGCATTGGGACGACTTTGGATTTCAGGAGTTAGTATTTCTTGGCAAAATTATTATAAAGAACAAAATCGCAAAAGGATTTCCTTGCCGGGCTATCCTTTTGAAAGAAAACCTTATTCAATCGATTTTTCTAAAAATAAAGACATTAAAGTAGAAAAAGCTAATCAAAAAGAATCTGATATTGGAAAATGGTTTTACTTGCCATCTTGGGCTAGGTCTTCAAGTTTAGATTTATTGATGAATGATCAAGATTATGAAAATAAGAATTGCTGGTTAATCTTTAACGATGACTTAGGTTTGGCGAAAACTATCAGTGAACAACTTAAAAACGATGGAAAAGATATAATCAACATATTTGCTTCCGATAAATATCATCAAGAAAATGAGAATACATTTTATATTGAAGCCTCAAATTCTGAACAATATATTAAAGTTTTAGATGAATTAATTAAGCAAAACAGAAAACCTCAAATGATAATTCATTTATGGAATATTACTCAACTTTCCGAAAAAGAATTTGATTTTGACGAAGTCGAGACAATAAAAACAATGAATTTTTACAGTATTATTTATACAGAACAAGCATTAATCAAGTTAAATCTTTTTGATGATGTGCACATTTCAGTTGTTGCAAATGGTACTTTTGATATAACAGGTGAGACGGTATTTTGTCCCGAAAAAGCACTTGCTATTGGACCTTGCCGCGTAATAGGCAAAGAATTTCCATCTATGCAGGCAAGATTTATTGATATTACTATTCCTGATGTTGATATTTCAATGAAATATTTAGCTAACAATCTAATTAAAGAGACTTTATATAAAGCTAATGAAACCGTTGTAGCATATAGAAAACATCATAGATGGAAGGAAGAATTTAATCAAGTCTATTTAGAAGAATCAGATGATAATATTAGAAAACTAAAAGATAATGGAGTTTATTTAATTACAGGCGGTCTCGGAGGTCTCGGTTTATTGTTTTCAAAATTTATTGCAGAAACAGTTAAATCAAAACTGATTTTAACTTATTATTCTGATATTCCCAAAAGAGAAGAATGGCAGAATTGGTTAGATACTCACGACAATAATAATTCTACGAGTGAAAAGATTAATGGGATTATTGAGTTAGAATCACTTGGTGCAGATGTAATGATTTATCAAGTTGATGTAAGCGATTTACAAGGAATGAAAAATTTAGTTCAAGAAGCGGAAGCTAAATTTGGTACGATAAATGGAATTATTCATTCGGCTGGTATTGCCGGCGGTGGAATTATTTCATTGAAAACACCTGAAATGGCTAACCAAGTCTTAGACCCAAAAATTAAAGGAACTATTGTGCTTGATTCAATTTTTGATAAGAAAGAATTGGATTTTATGATTTTATTTTCTTCGATTACTGCAATTTTGGGAGAAGCCGGTAGAGTTGATTATTGTTCTGCAAATTCATTTTTAGATGCTTATGCTTATTATAAAAATCAAGAAGGACACACTTACACAAGCTCAATAAACTGGGGGCAATGGGGTGATGTAGGTATGGCTGTTCGTTGGGAAGAATCTCAAGCAAAATCAAAAGCTGAGCTTTTAAAAAAAGCAAAATCAATTAATAAAAATGATAAAGCCAAAGAAATTATTCAACTTGTAAAAAAAGAAAATAATCTATCAATTTATCAAGTCAATTTAGACCCTGTTGAGGATTGGGAAGTAAACAGTCACTTTATTTATGGAATACCTACTGCTGTCGGAACAACATTTATTGATATTCTAAATAAGTATGCTAATTCAATTAATAGCAATGGGTATAACATAATTTCAGATTTGTATTTTATGACACCATTAATGTTTCCCGATAGCAAAGAAAGAAAAGTTAGACTTTATGTTAAAAAGCAGAACGACAAATATCAATGTTCGATAAAGAGTCAGGAGATTGAAAAAGATAGCGATAATGATTCTTGGACTGAACATTGCGTTGCTAATATTCAGGTCGAAAGTCAACAAACAAAAGAAATTATAGATATTGAAAGTTTAAAAAATAAATTTGGCAATAATGTTCAGAGTGAGTCATTGACAAGGGTGGTAAAAGGAAACGGTGATATTCCACTCTTGGAATTAGGAGAAAGATGGAATTGCGAAAAACAAATTCATATAGGAGAAAACGAATGGTTGGCTGAAATCGAATTAGACAAAAAATATAATGACGATTTTATAAATTCTATTTTGCATCCTGCAATGCTTGATGTTGCTACTATGCTGGGCATTCAACACATTACGGATAATCAATTTTTGCCATTTCATTATTCGAGAATTAAAATCTATTCTTCGATACCTGCTAAGATATTTAGCCATATATACTTTACTAATAAATCAAATGATGATAGCGAAACTCTTTCTTTTGAAATAACAATTTTAGATACGGCAGGTAATATTATTTTAGAAATTGAAAATTATACTTTGAAAAAAGTCAAAGAAGATATGCAAATTGGCGAGAGCAAAGACAAAATAATAAATTTATCAAATAAATCAAAAAATACTATAACACATAATTTGAAATCAAAAGATATTTTCATTGAAGAAGGTAAAGAAGCATTTAAACGATTTTTATCGAAAAATAATATTGAGCAAATTGTTATTTCAACAAGTGATTTACATCAATCTATTATTGACAGTTTTCCTACTATAAAATCCGCTGAAGACGATGAAGATGCAAGCAAGAAACAGAGTTCGGCGTATGAAAGACCTGCTTTATCTACTCCTTACGTTGAGCCGACAAATGAAATCGAAAAAGCAATTTCGGAAATTTGGCAATCTATACTCGGGATAGATAAAATCGGTATAAATGATGATTTCACTGAACTCGGGGGTAATTCTTTGCTTGCTATTCAAACTCTTGCTAATATTTCGGATACGTTCCAAGTTGAAATGCAAGCCGAAGATTTTTTCAAGAATTCAACTGTTAAAGGTTTAGCGGAAGTAATTCTTGAATTATTGCTTTCTTTAACCAATGAAGACGATTTGGAGGAATTAATTTCTTCTATTGACGATGAGGATTAAGATGTTATATCTAACAAATTTAAAATTAAGTTATTAAAAAATATTATGGCTGATTTATCAAATCGTTTGGCAAATTTATCTCCTGAGAAAAGGGCTTTGCTTTTACAAAAGCTTAAATCTCAAAAAAATGGAGATTTGAAACCAAGAGCAAATATAAATAAAGGCACATTCGTCCCCGGAAAAGATGAGAATTTTAGTTGCGAGATTATCCAACCCGGAAATTTTACTAACTTGGATTTTCGCAGGGCAAATTTAACAGCACCTAATCCTTGGCAAATTCAAATTAAAGCCAAAGCCGCAAGTTTGAATTTCAGAGATTTAATGATTGCTATGAATATGTATCCCAAGACTCCGGGAGTACCTTCCGTTATGGGGTCGGATTATTCAGGCATTGTAAGCGCTGTGGGAAATAATGTAAAGAATTTTAAAATTGGTGATGAAGTTATTGCTTTGTCCGCCGGAAATTTTTTAGAAAATGGAAGTATCGAAGAGAATAGCCATTTTTGTGGTTATTTCAATGGTTCCGAAAAACAAGCTGTACATAAACCTAAGAATATTAATTTTGAGGAAGCGGCTGGTATTCCTACTGTATTTCTTACGAGTTACTATTCATTGCTTAATGTAGCCAAATTACAACTGAATGAAAAAGTATTGATACATACAGCCACCGGAGGTATAGGATTATCAGCTTTACAAATTGCCAAATGGATAGGAGCCGAAATATTTGCTACTGCCGGTTCAATTGAGAAACGTGATTATCTTAAATCATTAGGTATTAAAAACCCGATGGATTCACGTTCGACAGATTTTGCTCGAAAAGTTATGGAATTGACTAATAACGAAGGTGTAGATGTTGTACTTAATACTCTTTCCGGTGAAGCAGGAAATATGGGTTTAGAGATTTTATCTGATTTTGGTTGTTTTTTGCAAATTGATAAAAAAGATATTGCGCAAAATAATAAGTTAGAGCTTAGATATTTTAACAAAGGTATAAGCTATACGGCTATTGATTTATCACTATTTTTAAAACAACCCGATAGATTGAATAAAATTTTTAATGAAATAATAAATCATATAAGAGAAGAACATTTTAAACCGATAAAATATAAAGCATATTCTATTTGGGATTTGGGCGAAGCACTGACTTATATGTCCCGTTCACAACATATTGGTAAGATTGTTTTAAAATATGATTAATCTTACTTACAATTTATAAAATAAAATATTAGAATAGATGAAAAAAGAATTAGCAAATCGGTTGTCATCAATGACGCCGGAAGAAATAAGGTCTCTTCTGAAAAGAAATCCAAAAAAATCTTTGGATAAGGCAAAAGAAAAATTAAAAATGGAAAGAAATGAGAAAGAGAAATATCCACTTTCAAGCACTCAGGAAAGGACTTGGTTTTTATGTCAATTAAATTCGGGAAGCCCAATAAATAATAATGCTTTTGCCATTAAAATGAAATCAAAAACCAGAGTAAAACCGGAAATCTTTGAACAAGCTCTGAAATTACTTGCCGATAGACATGAAATTTTACGGACATCATTTCATAGTAGGAAAGGACGACCATTTCAAAAAATTCATAAATCCGTTGATTTCAAAGTTGAATATTTAGATTTACAGCATTTATCCAAGAGAAATAGAGAGGATAAAATTATTGGGGAAGCGGTCAAAGAAGCACATAAAATATTTGATTTATCTAAATGCCCATTGCTTAATTTTAAAATATTACATATTGAAAAAAATGAATATGTCTATTTGATAACTCCACATCATATTATTTCCGATGGCTGGTCAAATGCTATTTTTTCAAGAGAATTTATACAGATATATACATCTTTGGTAAATAATACATCATTAAATCTTCCTGAATTGAACTACCAATATGTTGATTATGTCAATTGGGAAAAACATTGGTTACAAAGTGATAAATATAAAGAATACTTAAACTATTGGAAAAAACAACTTGAAAATATAGAAGTTTTAGAGTTCCCGAAAGATTTCCAAAGACCAAATATTATGTCCACTGATGGCGCGATGGAAAGCATAGTTCTTGATGATAATTTAGCAAAAGAATTAAAAGATTTTAGCCAGCAAAGAGCTGTAAATTTATTTTCTACGCTTTTATCAATATTTAATATTCTTCTCTATAAATATACAGGGCAAAATAATATTACAATCGGTACTCCGATGGCTAATCATAATAAAAATGAATTCCAAAATGTTATGGGAATGTTTTTAAATACTTTGCCTATACCTACTGTAATCAATGAAAATAATACATTTGTGGAATATATAAATCAAACAAGTAAAATTAGTCAGGGGGCATTTATTCATCAGGAGTTACCTTTTGACAAACTTATAGAAGAATTAAAACCTCCACGTGATATGAGCAAGCACCCTTTGTTCCAAATTATGTTTGTTTTTCAGAATATTCCTTCTCTTTATAAGACCAATGGTATTGATATGATACCATTGAAAATCGATTATCATTTATCCAAATTCGATATTGATTTATGGGTCGAAGAAGCTGACAATAAAATGATAATATCTCTTAAATATTTTACTGATTTATTTAAAAAATCCACTATTCGAAGGTTTTTGAAGCACTATCAAATTTTAATGAATGATGCAGTTTCAAACCCAAATAAAATGATTGTTGATTTGAATTATATTCCTAATGATGAAAAAATATTTTTGTTATCAAATGCTTCAAAACAAAAATTTAAAAATAGTGATAAAACGTTTATTGATTATTTTGAAAAGCAAGCAAATTCGCATAAAGAAAATTTAGCAGTACAATATCTTGAAAAAACAGTTTCTTATCAAGAGTTGAATGCTCTTGCAAATTCATTAGCTCATTATCTCAGAAAAAAAGGTATAAAAAAGGGAGATATAGTAGGTCTTATGACAAAGCGTTCCGAAAAGTCAATTATTGCTATGATAGGAATAATGAAATCCGGTGCCGCGTATTTGCCTATTGATTCATCTACTCCTGCCGAAAGATTAAAATATATTATTGATAATTCTAAAATTAAAACAATTCTTACAGAGAAAATATTTAGTAAGAAGTTAAGAGATTATGAAATAGAACAAGTCCTTATTGATGAAAATTGGCAAAAAATCATTAATGAAGATAAAAATAATTTGGATATAGATATTAATCTTTCCGATTTAGCTTATATTATCTATACATCAGGAACTACCGGAATGCCAAAAGGTGTTTGTATTGAACATAGGCAATTACTTAATTATACTTTGTCAATATGGAGCAAGATGAAACTCCCGGGTATTAACCGTTTTGCAACCGTTTCATCATTGTCGGCGGATTTGGGCAATACAATGATTTTCCCTGCTCTCTCCAATGGTGCCTCGGTTAATATCATAGATGATGATTACCTGACAAATTTAGAACTTTTTTCGTCTTATATTGCAGGAAATAAAATTGATTGTATTAAACTGACTCCTTCACATCTCAATAGTTTACTGACGAGTGAAAATAAATCTGTTTTGCCTGAGAAACTTTTAGTTTTAGGAGGGGAAACATTGTCTTGGCAATTAATTGACAGGATCAGAAAACTTAAACCCGAATTACGAATCATAAATCATTATGGTCCAACAGAAACTACAACCGGTGTTTTGACTTATGAAATCCCATTGTCGAATTATAAGAAAAAAGAACAATTTTCAGTTCCGATTGGATTCCCACTTGATAATTCGCAAATTTATATTTTAGATAAATATTTGAAAGTGGTCCCTATCGGAGTTAAAGGCGAAATATATATTGGAGGTGAAAATCTTGCAAATGGGTATATGAATAATTCGGAGCTAACGCAAAAATATTTTATTCAAAATCCTTTTAACATAAATGAAAGATTATATAAAACGGGAGATTTTGCGAAGTACCTTGATGACAACACAATTCTTTTTCTTGGTAGGAAAGACAAACAAGTTAAAATACGTGGATATAGAGTTGAATTAGAAGGAATTGAACAAATAATTTCTAATCATCAAGATATTATGCAGGTTGTTTTATTAAAGAAAAGTAAAACCGAACAGCTGATTGCATACATTAAGTTTAAAGAAAACACAATAATAACAGAAGAAAGTTTAAGGAATTATCTAAAACCCAAACTGCCTACATATATGATTCCCGATATTTTCATTTTTGTGGACGAGATTCCGATTACGAAAAATGGGAAAATTAATTTTGATAAATTGATTGCAATTGGCGAGAGTAAATCTGTTGACGAACCATCTTCTCAAGCTCCGAGAGATAATTTAGAGTTGGAAATAACAAACGTTTGGAAAAAAATATTAAGCATAAATAAAATTGGTATAAATGATAACTTTTTTGAAATAGGTGGTCAATCTTTGATTGCTGTTGAATTATTTTCCGAACTACATAAGAAATTTGATATTGATTTGCCACTGTCAGTTTTATTTGAAAACGGAACTATTAAAGATTTAGCAGAAATTATCAGGTCAAAAAATAAATATAGTAATAACTCTCCATTGGTAACAATTCAAGAAGGGGATAATAAAAGTCCGATATTTTTAGTCCACCCTGCCGGTGGAAATGTGTTAAGTTATTATGATTTTAGTCAATCAATGGGCAAATCTTATCCCGTTTACGGCTTGCAATCAACTTTGGAATTGGATTGGAATTCTCCTGATTTCTCCATTAATAAGATGGCAAGATATTATTTAGACGTGATATTATCTTCGGGATTTAAACCTCCTTTTATTTTCGGTGGCTGGTCAATGGGTGCATTAGTTGCTTATGAAATGGCAATTATATGCCAAAAAGAAAATATTTCAATGCCATTAGTTATTGTAATCGACCAAGTAGCACCTGAAAATGACAAAGTTAAAAATTATCGACAAATCAATGAATTAGATCGTCTAACAATTTTTGCAGATAAAGTAGGGCATCTAATCAAACACAAACTTGATATAACAAGAGAGCAATTAAACAATCTTACTGCAAAGGAAACTGCGAATTTGTTTTTAAATGAATTTAAAAAACATAATCTTGTGCCAGCTGATGTGCAATTAGAAAAATTCAAAGATTTTCTTGATATTATGATAAAACATAATGAAGTAACGATGGATTACAATCCCGAAATATACAATGGCAAGGTTCTAATTATTAAAGCAGAGCATTCATTTGAAATTGATTCTTCATTGAAAAAAGCTTCGGAATTATTTAGACCAAGAGCCAAAGATTTAGGTTGGCAAGTATATATTAAGAATAATGTAAATATCATTCTTGTACCGGGCGATCATATTTCTATGATGACAAAACCTAATATCAATATTTTAGCAGAAAAACTAAAACATTGGATTGAAGATAATAATTTATAAACAAAATTAATACTACGATGGAAAAAACATCTAATAATAAAGATAAAACAAAAGAATATGCTTCGATGATTGACAATTTTATTTATGGCAATTGGCTCACAAGTATAACTTATACCTTTGCCGAATTAGCAATCGCTGATATTTTATATAAAAATCCTTTGGATATTGATGAGATTAGCAAAAGGACTGATACAAATCCGAAATTACTTAAAAGATTTCTCAGATGTGCCGCTAATCTTGGTTTTGTCAGAACAAGCGAAAACAAATATTACATTGCACCAATGGGAGATTTGTTAAGAACTGAGCATCCTCTCAGCAGAAGGGACGCCGCAAGACTCAACGGTGCTAATTATCGCTATCAGCCTTGGGGTTATCTTGTTGACATTCTAAGGCAAGGCAATAGTCAATCGTTCTCACCAACTTTTGAAAAAGGTAGTCTCAATTATCTATCCGATAAGCCTGAATTACTTGAAGTATTTCATAATGCTATGACAAGAATAACCGAAGAAGAAAATTTGCCGATTGTGTCTTCTTATGATTTTTCAAAGTTTAAACATATTGTAGATATTGGTTGTGGTCTCGGTAGTTTTCTAAAAACTATTCTCAGAGAAAATGAGCATATTAAAGGCACAATGTTTGATTTGGAATCGACATTAAATATGGAAGATAATATTATTGAAGATGATTTAAAAGATAGACTTGATAAGGTATCAGGCGATTTTTTTAATGACACTATTCCTAATGCTGATTTATATATTTTGAAAAATGTAATTCATAATTGGAATGAAGAAAACGCTTTAAAATTATTGAAAAATATTTATACTTCTATGTCTTCAGATAAAAATAATGTTGCAGATAAACGATTGCTTATAATTGAAAATACTATTAAAGATAATGATGATTATAATATTGCAAATTGGATGGACTTGAATTTTATGATTTTAGTTGATGGTGCCGAAAGGTCTGTTAACGACTATAAATCTTTTGTTCAGGAAGCCGGTTTTAAAATATCAAATGTTATTCCTACTCCAACAGGGAGAGATATTATTGAATTAACAATAGCATAAAATTTTTATGAAAAATATTCTTGAATATTCGACAATTTTGGAAATGGAACTTGATGGAGAAAGTATTAAGTCGGGATTGCACATCGTTTTCGAAAACAATTTTTACAAGAAAATAAATCCGAATGAATATCTTCATAAAGATGAATTAATTGAATTTGATAAAATTTCGAGTGATATTGTAAAGCATAATTTTTGTGCCGGTCGATACTCCGCAAAGAAATCAATTAGTTTGATTACTGGCGAGCAAGATTTAAAAGAGATGATTATTGAGCATGGAGTTTTCGGTTTTCCTATTGTCAAAAACTCAGAGAATTTACAAGTTTCGATAGCTCATACCGATAGTTCTGCAGTAGCGATTTGTTTTAACGAAAAATCCCCGATGGGCATAGATATAGAAATTATAAAAGAAAAACAAATTGATGTTATTGAAACACAGCTGACTCAATATGAGAAAGAATTAAGTAAGGATTTGGATATAAGCACAAATATTTTCTTCCATCAATTATGGACAAGCAAAGAAGCACTTGGCAAGGCAATAAAAACCGGTTTTACAATTCCAATGCTATTGTTTGAGGTTAATTCTATTGAAGACAATAAACAATTTATGCTTTTATTCTTCAAACATTTTGAACAATTTAAAGCGGTTTCTCTAAAGATTAATGAGAACTATATATTATCTATTGTGCTTCCGAAAAGTATTGATATTAATAATTTATTTTCCATAAATCAAAATTATTAATACCGTCGGGTTCACTTGGTAATTGCCCGATTTGATATTTCAAATTAACCAAATCAATAGCAATCTGAACTTTTAAATTTTCATAAGTAATGTTTGCTTTTATATAATCTTGATGAGAATTTGTTACGTCAATTTGAGTAGCCAGGCCCATTTTAAATTTCTCATATTCGTTATAATAAACTTGTTCGTATAATTTCACATTTTCTTTTTGGTTATTATACATTCCCAATGCATCATTAATACCACTAATGATATTTTTAACATTATTTTTTACATCGAATGCGAATTTATTTAAACTAATATTTTGTGATTCCAACTCTGATTTCTTTGAAATATATATACCCTCATAAACTGCTTTTTGAAAAGGTAGCATATATGACAAAGACAAAGTAAAACTGGAACCCGGAAAATGTCCGTCAATTGCACTCAATAATTTATTCCAATCCTCATTTTGTTTTAAACCGTAATAATTATATTGCAAATTCAGATTTATATCTTCTTTGAGGTCATTTGATGCGCCCTTTACTTCCAATCCAGTAGCTGAAACGTTCATTGCAAGACTTTGATAATCTTTTCTGTTTTTAATAAGAGAATCAATATTTGTATTTATAAATTGAAAATAATTTGTAAAATTCAATTTATCAAAGTCGGGATATTTATCTAAAAATGTAGGAATTGTCTTATTGTCAGTATGTCTTACGATACCTAAAATTTGATTTAAATTATACAATGAATTATGCAAAGATTTCTCGGCATTGGTCATTTCAATTTTGATACTGTTGTAATAGGCGTTGGTTCTAAGCATTTGAGATTTCGGGAGCTGGTCTTTATCCACTAAAGTTGCTATATCGTGTTTGTATTTCTCGACATATTCAGATATTTTTTTATAGAAATTATAAACATTAGTGTTACTGTAGGCAACAAGATAAGATTCGGAAATAAATTTAATCAATTGGCTAATTCTATAAGCGTAATCTTTCTTTTCGGCATTGTATTGAAGTTCAGATGCTTTTAAATTTGCATTATTTGCATTGTTTTCACCGAGACCTTTGAAAAGCGGCAAATCAAGCCCCAGCCAAACACCTTCCGAATTATTGATTGATTGAGGATTAATAACATTTGTCCTTGATAAGTTCAAACCTGAATTAAGCGATAAACCGTAATTAGTGGGCAGAACAAATTCAGTGTTGAAATCAAACATATCTTTGTAGGAAACAGTCGGGTCGTTGCCTGTATTTGTATTGAGACTATAATGAAAAAACGGGTCGAATCTCCCCTTGTTCCTCAAGACTTTACCTTTACTATTTTCGATTGCCGTTTTTTGTAATTTAATATCAAAATTATTACTTATACCCTCTTTAATTAAATTTTTTAAAGAAAGTTGCATTGTTGTATTTTCTTGTGCAACAAAATTAAAGCCGAGAAGCAAAATAAAATAAATTATATATCTTTTTTTCATATTTTATTGAATCGTATCATTAAACAATCAAAAATTAATAGTAAAAAACTATGCTAACTGACGTTTAGCTAAATTCTCGAAAAATCCTTTTTGTACCATAAGTTCTTCATAGTTACCTTGCTCAACTACTTTCCCATTGTCCATAACGAAAATAATATCTGCATCTTTAATCGTACTTAATCTATGGGCAATAACTATTCTTGTAGCATTTAATTTATTAACGTAATCACTAACAATTTTTTGGGTTTCGTTATCCAAAGCCGATGTGGCTTCATCAAAAATGAATATTTTCGGATTTCTCACCAATGCACGGGCAATAATTATTCTCTGTTGTTGACCGCCGGATAGTGTGCCACCACCTGCGGGGAGTATAGTTTGCATTTTCTGAGGAAGATTTTCAATATCTTTATCACAACCGGCCATTTTTGCCGCTCTCCAAGCATCCTCTTCTGTCAATGTAGAATTACCGATAATATTAAATAAAATCGAACCTTGCATTATTTTACTATTCTGCAAAACCACGCCTAATTGTTCTCTTAAATCTCTAATATTAATATCAGAAATTTCTTTGCCGTCAAAGAAAATTGAACCTGAAGCGTATTTTTCAAACCCGAGTAATATACGCATCAATGTTGATTTTCCTGAGCCCGAACTACCGACAAGAGCAACAAATTGCCCGGCTTTCATTTTTAAGCTAACATCTTTCAATATTAAATCCTGATTATCCTCATATTTAAAATTAATATGCGATACTTCGATATTACCGTTCAAATCTCCCGGATCTTGTTTGTCGTCAGCTTCCATCGCGGCAGTTAATATCGGTCTAATCAAATCAAACGTCGGTTTAATTGTAATAAATGGTACTGTCGCCATAGCCATCTGCAATAATGCACCTTGAAAACTACCAAACGCAGTATTAAAAGCCAAGAAATCACCCATTGAAATTAGCGAATGAGTAAATAAAGAATGAACTTTGATGAATATAACCATAGAGCCAAACACAGGAAATATTGATGTGAAAACCGCCGCCCAGACTAATAATTTTCTTTTTGCTACATAATTTTCTTTTTGCTTGGCAAATTTCTTAGTCCATAATGCAAAAACACTATCCTTGCTGTCCGTAATTCTAATCTTATTTATACCACTTAAAATTTGCAGAAGAAAACCCGATATAATGGCTTCCATTCTTTTAATTTGAACTATATATTTATATGCAAAGAAACTAATTGTTATCGTAAATGCAACAATAATTAATCCCAAGAACAAAGCAAAAATTGCTAATTCCCAACTATAATAAAATAGTAAAGCAAAATAGAAAACCGAAAAAATTGCCGAGACCAAAGAATGAATAACTACATTTGAAATTGATTCTTTTATTTGCTCAATGCCCATACTTCTTTCAGCCAAATCACCCGGATTATACTTTCTGAAAAAGTTCACTTCGAGAGATAAAATTCTGTCCCAAATAGCAGATTGCAATTTATAACTTGCCGTGCCTTGCGCCCTGAGTATAGCAATTGATTTGGCAAAATTAAGTATAGCCATTACGATAGCTACCGAAACAAGTAGTATTGCTATTTGCAATAGTTCAGGTGTACTCCCTGACGGAATAACATTATTAAAGATATAACCGACAGAAATAGGCAATAGCAATGCTAACAATGCCGCCGCAATTCCAATTATGAAAAATGCTATTATGTCTTTATAAGTAAACTTCAATGCAAATTTCATCATATCTTTGCCTGTGATTTTCTTCTTAGGCAAAGGCGTATAGAAGCTATAAGCATAAGGCAGCAGCTTTGTTGCTATATCTTCGTTTACAATAGTTTTTGTATGATTTTGAATATCAATTAAATAATAAGATGAATTATTTTTCGGTATCAAAGCCACAGGAGTTTTATCTTCTTTCCAAAAACCGAGCAAAGCACCGTGAAAACTATTTTGCCAATTAAAATCAAGGTTTACTTTTCGACTTCTAATATTAGAAGTTTTTAAAATCATCTGGAACTGAGTTAATTTCGAGTTCTTTTTTGGTTTAGGTTTTTTAAATTCAATTTTTTCATATTCCCCGACGATAGAGCAAGCTTTGAATAATAAATCCAAAGAATTATCAATATGATCTACGAATAGTTTTTGCTCAGTACTTTTTTCACCGGGAATAATTTCTTTTAAGTTATAAATAGCATTTGCTTTGGTTTTTTCCTTATATTTCGCCGCCACATTAATCTGATTTAAAGAGTCTTGCAAATATTCCGTATGTAATGAATTGAGGATTTTATCAATTTCTTTGTTGAAATAAAATAAGTAGTCTGTAAAACTATCTTTCTGGATAATTTCTTCAGTCGAAAATTGATTAATCTCGGCAGTTTCATAAAATTGATACCAAAAGTTTTTTGCACTTGGCAAATAAGTTTTTTTGTCTGATTTTATTTCATATTTATCAAACAATTTAATTGAAGTATCCGGTAGGTCAAACCATATAATTTCATCGAAATTAGGCGGACAAAAAACCGAACCTTTTTTAACTGTAATATTTTTTTGAGTATCACTAAAAGTAAAGAGCGAGGGCATACCGTATTTATTTATACGATTTGCCATTTTATCAATCCAACTATTGATAAGTCCGCTAAACTCATCAATATTCTTTTTCGATATTTCATTAATTGAGATCTTGTCTAATTCAACAACTTCGGTTTCGGAACTAGTATTGATAACAATATCATAATTTTCTTGCATCGGGGAAGAAGGTATTAGAAAAGGTGCTTCAATACGTGCAATAAAATTTCGTTTGCCATAGTCACCATCTTTTTTTTCTATATAAAATATATCACTTTGACCTTCTGCTAAATAATAAAATACTTCTTCTTTGTTCTGCAGAGAAAACAGAGTGTTGCTTTTTAATTTATTATCAGCATTTGCAATATTTAATAATATTTCTTTTTCCACTTTAACTAAGTTTTATAAGTTTATAATAATAACCTTCTTTGTCTTGAATCATCTCATCGTGAGTACCTCTTTGAACTACCTTGCCTCTGTCCATAACAATAATCTCATCACAATCCCTAATAGTACTCAATCTATGAGCTATAATAAGAGTAGTACAACCTCTTTTTCTTATATTGCTATCAATGATTTGCTCCGTGTTGGGGTCTAATGCACTTGTAGCTTCGTCTAAAACAAGTAAAGTTGGATTTTTTGCCAAAGCTCTTGCTATCTCAATTCTTTGTTTTTGACCACCGCTAAAATTAGCACCGCCCGGTGCAACCATACTATCATAAGCATTAGGTCTCACCGAAATAATATCGTGAATAGCGGCATCTTTGCTTGCTTCAATTATATCAGATTTTTTGACATTCTTATTCCACATCGTGATATTGTCATTAACAGTACCCATAAAAAGGAAAATATCTTGATCGACCATAGCCATAGAATTGCTTAATACTTCCAATTGATATTCTTTTAATTCCTTGCCGTCAATAATAATTTTCCCGTCCCAAGGTTTATACAATCCCATAGCAATTTTTGCTATTGTTGATTTACCGGAGCCTGAACCGCCAATCAAAGCAACTCTTTTACCGGGTTTAATATCTAAAGAAAAATCTGAAATTAAAGGTTCGGCAAAACTATCATATCCGAAGGTAATATTTTTTAGTTCCAAATGTCCCGTAAGTTTTGCTTCTTCCAATAGAAATTCTTTTTTTCCAATTCTTTCTTCATTAATAAAAACCGGGTCCAGCGGATTGCTCATAGCGTCGTCAATAGTTCGTACATAGCTAATCGCTTCTTCGATTTTGCCACCCATTCCGACAAGTTCTTTAATAGGTGCCGAGAAATTTGACATTAAACTTTGAAATGCTATTAGCAAGCCGATAGTAATTTCGCCGTGAATTATCAATAAAGCACCGAATGAAATAATAATGATATTATTTAAATTTGTAAGAAAATCAGGCAAAGCATCTAGAAATCTATCTGTGAATCCCAATTCTTGGTCTTTGTTTACCATTTCGGCTTGATATCCTGACCACAAAGCAAAAAAATCATTTTCACTTCCTGTGGATTTAATTGTCTCTATCATCTCCAGACCGATACCACCCGTACTGAATGTTTTACCTCTATTCTGAAATTGTTTTTGATTTAATGTTATCTTTTTTGTAGAAATAATTTTCAATGTAATTAAATTTATTAAAGCGAACGAAACCCCGATGATAGTTAGAATTACATTGTAGTAAAACATTATTACAGCGAAAAATATTATTGAAAGTAAATTCAAAGTGTTCTTCGCTAAATCTTCAGAGAGTACTTGAGCCAAGGTATCATTGAGCTGTACTCTTTTAATAATCTCACCTGAATGTCTTTCTTGGAAAAAACTAAGTGGGAGTTTGAAAACATGCATAAAAAATTTAGCTGATTGGCTTAAAGCCATTTTTATTTCTAATTTCAATAATACTTGTTGCTGTAACCAAGTTACTAAAGCATTAAATACAAGGACAATGCCCATCGCCAGCATCAATGGTTTATACCAATCGACTTGCCTAAATACCAAAACATCATCAATAAATACTTTGTAGAATCCGGGGATAAGAATACCCGGTATTATCAATAATAAACCGCATAACAGAATAAAAATTAAATCTTTTTTACTACCTGATAATCTTTCGGCAAGAGAAGCAATAACAGATTTCTTCTTGCCACCTGCCACAAAATCATCATTAGTTTGGAATTCCATAACCAAGCCGTTAAAAGAAGATTGAAACTCCTGTTTTGTAATTTTTTTTCTTCCGGAATCGGGATTATTGATTATATATTTATCATTTTTTATTTCCGTTAAAACGGCAAAATCATTCTGCCCCCAACCGATAATCATTGGGAAATTTTTGTCTTTGATTGATAATAAATCACAAGTGGAAACTTGAGAATCAAAACCGTATTTTTTTGAAGCAATGATTAAACGTTCTTTGTTTGTTCCATTAGTTGTAACCCCACATTCGGAACGCATTTTCTCAGGTGGTATAAAAAGCCCATGATAAGCAAATATCATAGACAATGAAACAGCCCCTGATTCAGCGTTTTGAGTCTGTAATATTACCGGAACTTGTTTGCTTTTGTAACTTGTTTTATTCTTGTTTGCCATAATTTTATGTATTTATTCTTATTCCCAATACTTTTTAAAGATTGGCACAATGAAATCAATAGGAGCTTTTTCTTTAACTGAAACCGAGCCTAAACATAATGTACCGCTAACAACAGTATAGGAAGGACCTTTTTTGCTTGTCCATTTAAATTTACTAACAGTCGTAGAATCTTTTTTCAACTGTATAGTTATTCTGTACTTTGGACCTTGGCTGTTTAACAAATTCACAAGCTCATCGTTTTCCAGACTTTCCATAATGCTCGCTGTCGGAGATGAAAAATGATTAACTCTAATAACTTTTCCGATTATCTGACCGAATTTTTCTTTATCAACAGTAAACGGATTTATTTGAGCGTCCTGCCCTACTTTAACATCGGCATTGGAATTAAAAGGAATGTAAAGGTCAACTATATAATTTTTGTTTTTTCTATTTTCTAATTTTTCAATAATAAAAAGTGTCATAGAAGCACCAACAATATCGCCATAAGAAACCATTTGGGATACTATTATGCCGTCAGTTGGGGCTTTTATCATAGTTTGTCGGTTATATTCTTTATTTAAATCCGCAATTTTTTTCTTTAATACTTTTATCTGAGAAGCTAAATTATCCTTGTCCATTGATTTTGACAGTTGCCATTCTTCCATAGAAATAGCCAATTGCTTTTGCTGAGCATTAGTATTATTCAATAATATTTTTAGGTCTTCAATTGCTTCTTTAGTTAACTCATATTCTATTTTAGTAACAAGTCCTTGTTTAAGAAGTTCTGTCTTTTTTTCTAAATTACTTTTTTTAAATGAAATTTTTTGTTTTATACTTTTTAATTGCTTTTCGATTTTCTCAGATTCGGTTTTATAAAAGTTAGCTTTTGAAACTCGCTCTTGAGAATCAGAATTCAGGAGAACGGAATCTTGGAGTTCCAAACCTTTTAATTGCAAATTTACTTCATTTATGGAAGATAAAAGTTCAGGTTGTGTCAATTGTAATAATACTGTCCCTTCTTTTACTGTATCTCCAAGTTCGTGGTATAAATCTACAACTGAACCTGAATACTTCGTATTTACTTTAAAAATACCTGATTTTAGTTTAATCAAACCAATTCCATTTACTTTTTGTGGAATTGTTCCCCATAGTCCCCATATCACAGTTAGAAGAGTAAAGGCACTCAGTCCTATAAGCAATATCCAAAAACCGGGTTTTGTAATTTTGATTAATCTGTCAAGTCCTTCCGGAGATTGCGTTTCTCTCTGATTCTCTTGGCTATTGTTGTTTTTCATTTTTATTTCTTAAAAAAGTCCGATAAAATTTTTAAAACTACTCAGTATAAAAATAACATTGATTTGAATAAAAAAATATTAGCTACTAAATCTTTCTGAATATTGTATATACCTAATTAATATCAAATTTGCCATCTTTTACCTTTTGAATCATTGCTCTAATTTTTACATTAAATTCTTCATCTTTTGAATATTTCCTTATGGCTTCGTCAAATGATTTATCATTTTGAACTTCATTGTATAGTATTAATAATTTTGTTTTTCAACTCAGCATTTTGTGTGATTCCATTAAGGATAGCATCAATATTACTGCTCATTGCTATTAATCCTTCTGATTATATAACTAAATTAATACTTACTTAATAGGTTCTAAAAATGCAATTATTTAATAAATAAATGAAAAAGATATCAAGAACCCAGTAAATATCTATTAAGTATAAAACGTTTAAAATAACTAAATATTATTCGTATATATAAATAATTGATTTTTTTATTTGTTTAGATAATATTACCAAATATTTTAACATATTTTGCTACAAAATCAATCATTATTATTTTTTTATATTGAAATTTGCTTATTATCGGCTATGATATAATTGTTAATGAATTTACTTTCTTAATTGCTATTCAAATTCTTTCACCATTTGATTTTTATCTTTGTGATCCATTTGTTTGTTACTTTGTTTTTTGTTCTTTGGCATCTTCAAAAAACGGATATTCTATTACATTACATTAAGTTGTTTTTTAGAACGTCCAATAAATAATTATATGTTTTTTTGAAGTAAATTATTATATTTAAAATTGTGCAAGAAACAGATTTGAAATATTAACTTATTTATTGATAGTAAGTTCTTAATTGTTATAATTAAATAATATAGATTTTTCTTTTCAAAAGGTGAAAGAAATGGGAACTCCAATATATAAATTAGGTATAGATGTAGGTTCTACGACGGCAAAGGCGGCATTAATAAACTCAGATTTATCAGTAGCTTTCTCGGATTATCAAAGACATCACGGCTCAATAATAGATACTGTAATCAATATCATTAAAAAAGTACAAAGCCAATTTGGGAATATAGAGTTAAGTGTTGCAATAACCGGTTCGGCTGGTATGGGCATCTCGGAAAAAACGAAAATACCATTCCTGCAAGAATTAATTGCTTCTTCTGAATTTGTTGATAAATTTCATCCTGAAATCAAAACTTTGATTGATATTGGCGGTGAAGATTCTAAAATTATTTTCTTTGATGATAAATCAGGGCACGATTTACGAATGAACGGTAGTTGTGCAGGTGGCACAGGCTCTTTTATCGACCAAATGGCGAGTTTGCTTGATGTTACTTTGCCGGAGTTGGACGAGTTGGCTTCTCAATACAAAGAAATTCATTCAATAGCATCAAGGTGCGGCGTTTTTGCCAAAACCGACGTACAGAATTTGTTGAGTCGTGAAATACCAAGACCCGATATATGTGCTTCAATCTTTGACGCAGTTGCTTTACAAATAAAAAATTCTCTACTACGTGGTAAAGAAATAATTCCAAAAGTTGTTTTCGCAGGCGGTCCTTTAAAATTCCTATCTAATTTAAGAGAATCAATGAAAAGAATTTTTGAAATTGACGAAGAAGATATTTTACATTTGGAACATCCCGAATTATTGCCTGCTATTGGCTCTGCTGTGGCTGATAATATTGACAGACCTATATGGGAAATCAACACATTAATTGAGAATTTGATAAAATCAAAGAAGGTTTCTATTGTTTCCGATAGCAATATCAAACCCTTGTTTGAAGACAACATTGAATACTTGGAATGGAAAGAATTCAAATCCAATATCAAAGCTCCGAGAATTGATATTAGTGAACTGAATAATAAGGAATGTTTTTTGGGTATTGACTCCGGTTCAACAACAACTAAAATTGTGCTAATTGACCAAGACAATAAAATAGCTTTTGATTTTTATCAAAATAATAATGGTAAACCAATCGAAAGTGTAAAAAAAGGCTTGTTGGAATTAAAAAAACAATGTAATGAAAATAATATTAACCCTATCATAAAAACATCGACGGTAACAGGCTATGGTGAAGATTTAATCAAATCCGCTTTTAATATTAATTATGGTATTGTTGAAACTATTGCGCATTATAAAGCCGCAAAAGTATTTGATGACAAGGTTAGCTTTATTCTTGATATTGGTGGTCAAGATATGAAAGCGATTTTTGTTAAAGACGGTATAATTCAAAATATAGAAATCAATGAGGCTTGTTCTTCGGGTTGCGGTTCATTTATCGAAACATTTGCAAATTCTTTGGATTATACTGTTGAAAAATTTTCAGAGATAGCTGTATCGGCTTACAATCCTTGTGATTTGGGAACTAGATGCACCGTATTTATGAACTCTAAAGTCAAGCAATCTTTTAGAGAGGGCGCCCCTGTATCGGATATATCAGCTGGTTTGGCATATTCAGTTGTTCAAAATTGTTTGCATAAAGTTCTTAAAATCTATGATAATTCGGTTTTGGGTAACAATATTGTTGTGCAGGGCGGAACTTTCAAAAATGCCGCTGTTCATCGTGCTTTCGAGAAAATATCAGGTAAAAAAGTAATATCACCCGATATATCGGAATTGATGGGAGCTTATGGTTCGGCTATCATTGCAAAAAATTTGTATTATCAAGATAAAGCTATTATAAAAGAAGACTTTAATTTAGATAATATTGAAAATATTGGCAAGTACGATGTTAAATTTACTGTATGCAGAGGTTGCGAAAATCATTGCAAAGTCAGTCGCTTGAAGTTTGAGAATGGAAATATATTTTTCACGGGGAATAGATGCGAAAGAGTATTTTCCAATAAAGGCACTAAAACGGAAAGAGGGCAAAATCTTGTTCAATATAAATATGATTTGTTATTTGATAGAGAATTGAAACCCAATGGAGAAATAAAACAGAAAATAGGAATTCCAAGAGCTTTGAATATGTTCGAGAATTTCCCGTTTTGGACTACTTTGTTCACGGAAACAGGTTTTGAAGTTGTTTTGTCGGATAAGACAAGCGAAACAACAGCTCACATAGCTTCCGGTACATTGATGTCTGATAACATATGTTTCCCGGCAAAGATTACTAACGGGCATATCTTAAATTTGATTAATCAAGATGTCGATAGGATATTTTATCCTATTATAAATTTTGAAAAGAAAGAATTTAATGAAATGTCTAATAGCTTCAATTGTCCGGTCGTAACCGGTTATCCTACTGTTATAAAAAGTGCTATTAATCCCTCGGAGAAATACGGTATTCCTTATGATACACCGAATATAAATTTCAAAACCGAAAAATTATTAAAACAAGCCTGCTATAATTATTTTTCGACTCTCGGCGTTAGTAAAAAATCTTTCAATAAAGCTTTTAAGAAGGCATTAGCAGAGTTTAAAAAATTCAAACAATTGATTAGAACAAAAGCATCGGAGATTTTAATTCAATCTACTATTGATAATAGAAAAGTCATTGTATTGGCTCAAAGACCTTACCAAATTGACCCGATTGTTAATCACGGCATTCCCGAGATGATAGCCGATTTCGGCTACGATGTTATCACAGAAGATTCCTTGCCTTATACAGATGAAGATACTGTTGATAATTTGGTTGTGCTATCTCAATGGGGTTATCCAAACAGATTATACAGAGCGGCAAAATGGGCATTACGTTTTGATAATGTAGAATTCATACAGCTTAATAGTTTCGGTTGCGGTCCCGATACATTGGTGATAGACGAAATTGCTGATTTGATGGAGCTTTCGGGCAAGCCCCACTCCGTAATTAGAATTGATGAACAATCGGCACAAGGTTCGTTGAAATTAAGAATTAGGTCATTGATTGAATCCTTTAAATTGAGAGAAGAAAACAGCAGAGAAACTAAGGCAAAAGCTAAAAGGAAGATAACAAAAGTATTTACCGATGCTGATAAAAATAGAAAAATTATTGCACCTTTCTTCTCGCCATTCCATTCAGCCTATGCTACTGCAGCGTTCAAATCTCTTGGCTATGAGATTGAACAACTGCCCCCATCGGACAAGGAATCAATAGATTTAGGTTTGAAATATATCAATAACGAAATTTGCTATCCTGCTACTTTGGTTGTGGGTGATGTACTCAGAGCTTTGAAATCCGGTGATTATGATTTGGATAATGTCGCTGTTGGTATCACTCAGACAGGAGGACAGTGCAGGGCATCGAATTATTTACCATTAATTAAAAAAGGATTAATCAAAAACGGATATTATAATGTGCCTGTTGTTGGGATAACATTATCCAATTTGGAATTAAATAAGCAACCCGGCTTTAAGATTAGTAAAACTAAGTTTATGAATCAAGCTATCTTGGGTTTGCTCTATGGTGATGCTATTTCGAGAATGTTCTACTCTCTTGCTCCGAGAGAAAAAGTCAAAGGGAGTGCCGAAAGGGTTTCCAATAAATACGCAGATTTAGCTCAAGAATTTATTGCTAAATCCGAGAAGAAAAAAATATTATCCGTATTGAAAGATGCTGTTGAGGAATTTAATCGTATTGAAGTTATCAGAGACAAAATCCCGAGAGTTGGTATTGTCGGCGAAATTTATGTCAAATATAATCCAATCGGTAATAATCATGCTATAGATTATCTTATTGAGCATGGTGTGGAACCTGTTATTCCTCCATTGATAAATATGTTTACACAGTGGTTTGTCAATATTGATGTGAAAAATGATTATTTGATTGACCATAAACCCGTGATGAAGCAATTAGGTCATATATTTGAGAAAAAATACAACAAAATTGACGCTGAGTTTGAAAATATTATGTCGTATTTCAAATATAATCATCCAAAGCATAACATACGTCATATTGCAGACCTTGCTAAAAAGGTAGTTAATTTAAGTGTTCATTATTTTGGTGAAGGCTGGCTTATTGCAGGGGACATTCTTGCTTTCGAGGATTACGGAATTAATAATGTTTTATGCTTACAACCTTTTGGCTGTATTGCAAATCATATTGTAGCCAAAGGAATTGAAAACACATTGAAAAAAGCAAATCCGAAATTAAATGTATTATTCTTGGATATTGATTCCGGAGTTAGCCCTGTTAATCTTCATAATAGATTGTATTTATTAATGAAAAATGCAGAAAAAGAAATTAAAAATGAAGAAAAGACAGTGGAAATAGAACATTTAAATGAAGCGATAGTATAAATCAAGAATACTAACTCAAATTATATTGTGATTATTACGTCAATTAATAAGTTTATTAATTAATAAGTGTGGAAATATTATAAAAGAGTACAATAAATGAAAAAATTTATTTATATCATTCTTGCAATAGCCGTTGGCATATCAATAGGGTTTTTTATACAACCTCTGATATCCGGAGACAGTGTTTTTCAAGAAGTAAAAAAATTCAATTTTGTATTAAATACAACTAATAAAAATTATGTAGATAAAGTTGACACTCATAAGCTTGTTGAATCTGCAATACGAGGTATGCTAAAAGATCTTGACCCCCATTCAGTATATATTTCCGCTAAAGATATGAAAGGTGTCAAAGAAGATTTCAATGCTAGTTTTGATGGTATTGGAGTTGAATTTGATATAGTTAATGATACTATTATTATTGTTTCACCTATACCCGGTGGACCGAGTGAAACTTTGGGTATAATGGCTGGAGATAGAATTGTTAAAATCGACAATAAAAATGCCGTAGGTTTGAGTAGAAGCGAAGTTCCTAAAAGATTGAAGGGTCCTAAAGGGACACAAGTCAAAGTCGATATAAAACGGGAAGGAATCAAAGATTTACTAACATATAATATTACACGTGATAAAATACCTATTTTTACAGTTGATGCTAGTTTTTTGATAGACAGTACGGATATAGGCGTAGTTGTAATTAATAGATTTGCGGCGACAACTTATGAAGAGACAGCCAAAGCTATCACGAAATTACAATCGCAAGGTATGAAAAAATTGATTATCGATCTCAGAGGAAATCCCGGCGGATATTTATCCCAAGCATATTATATAGCAGATAGTTTCATTGAAGGTGGGGATACAATTGTTTATACAAAGGGACGCAAACCAGAATTTTCAGAAGCTTTCACTTCGAATCCAGGTGGGAATTTTGAAAATTTACCATTGATAGTTTTAGTTAATGCAGGCTCTGCTTCTGCCAGCGAAATACTTTCAGGTGCAATTCAAGATTTAGATAGAGGATTGATAGTTGGAACAACAACATTTGGTAAAGGTTTAGTACAAAGGCAATATGAAGTTGGGGACGGTTCTGCTTTCAGATTAACTACTTCAAGGTATTACACACCATCGGGCAGATGTATCCAAAGATCCTATAAAGATAAAGATAAATATAGACATTTATTCGGTAGAGCTTTTCTAAAAGACGGCTCTTATATCAATAATTCGATAGAAAAAATTAAAGATGGATTAAAATCGGATATCCCCCAAGATAAAGCTTTGAATTTAGATTCTTTGCCTATTTATCATACTAAAAACGGAAGAATGGTGCTTGGAAGCGGAGGAATTACTCCTGATTATATTGTTCAAATGGATACTTTGACCTCCTTTGGAGTAGATGTTAAAATCAAAAATTTATTTACTGAATTTGTAAATGATTTAGTAGATGTGAATAAGATTAAGAAAAAGTATTCTGAGAATTTCAAAGATTATTTACGCAATTTCCATATTGATAAAAAAATGATTGATAGGTTCAAGAAATTAGCTATTAAAAAAGGTGTTAAATGGAACGACAAATTATTCAAAGTTGATAAAGATTATATTACAACTGCTATTAAAGCGTCAATAGCACGTTCTATTTGGAATAGAAATAGATTTTTACAAGTCTTTTTTACTTTGGATAATCAACTTAAAAAAGCATCTACTCTGTTCCCCGATTTAAAATTGTTGACAGAAAACAAGTAAATGACTACAAATAGAAATATTTTTATCATAAGTTCATTAATATTTGTTTTAGTTATTTTTCTAAATAATGCTAAATCTCAAATGTTATTTCCAAATGAACAACTTGAATACAGGGTTTCATTTTTAGGAATAACAATTGGACATATCTATATTGATACGGAACAAGAAGAAGAATTAAACGGAAATAAAACGATTAAGACAAAGGGATATATGGAATCCAATCCGGATATCCCTTTTATTGATTTGCGGGCTATATATTTGAGTTGGCTTGACCCATCAGGAAATTTCTCACATAAGTTTATCGGCAAAGTAAGATTAAGCGACGGCACTTGGGATTATCAACAAATAGATTTTGATTACAAAGATAAAATAATTAAAAATGTTAAATTCGCTCACAAAAGAAAATTTATTGATACCTCTTTTCACACATCTCGCAAAACTCAAGATGGTTTAGCGCTATTCTTTTTTGCACGTCAAAACTTAAAAGTCGGTAAGTCTTTAAAAATACCAACTATCGTTGATAGAGATATAGTTTATACTAACATAGACTTTAAAAATATAAAACAAACCACTGAAATAGATGCTCTTGATTATAAAGTTCAAACCGTATATTTTTACGGAAAAGCTAACTGGACAGGGATATATGGTTTGACCGGTGAATTTGAGGGTTGGTTTTCAGATGACTCCGCAAGGGTACCAATAGTTGCAAGAATGAAAGTTTATGTAGGTAGTATTTATATTGAATTAATTAAGTGGAAAAGAGGAACTTGGCAACCTCCAAAAGAGAAATAAGTCAAAAAGCAATTAAAACAAACTAACGTCTGTTCTCACTTCTGTTAGTTTGTTAGTTCATAACATCTTACAATTTTATCAATTTGTGAAAATCTTTTAAAAATAAATAAACCTATAATAATTATTTTGGCTCTATATTGTATTGAGTGCGCAATTTTCAATTTCTAATTTTCAATGAATTGC
>CAZVPQ010000002.1:0-22943 GCA_964628675.1 uncultured Hyphomicrobiales bacterium
TTACATTGAAAAAATAAAATATTATGTGGAGCAGGGTGGTCCTGAAGAAATTGAATTGGACGATTATATTAATCTTATTAATGCTATTTATTATAACTATAAAAGCAAAATTATTTCTGAAAATCAAATAAAACTAATCTATGAAGCATTTGCAGATTCTCTTTCTAAGGATACTCTTCAAGGGCATATTTTCCATAAACCTTTCGGTTATTCAGGTGATTTCTTAATTATTGATAAATTTTATACTAAAGGAAGTATTAATGAAAAACAATATATAAAATTTGACATAGTAGGTCAAAATCAACCTGGAATATATGCTCTGAGAAATCGCAAATCATATTTTATAAATTCATTATTATCTAAATTTGATGATATTTCTTTAAATTCTTCTGTTCTTGACATTGCGAGTGGTCCTTGCAGAGATATAAAAGAATATTTTGAAATAAAACCTAAGTCCAAACTGATTTTTGATTGTGTTGAATTCGATATTAATGCCATAAATTATGCAAAATCAATTCTCAATGGTTCTGCTGACAAAGTAAATTTTATACAAAAAAATGCGTTGAGATTTACAACTGAGAAAAAATATGACTTGATATGGTCGGGTGGTCTTTTTGATTATTTTGACGATAAGGTGTTTGTTCGATTATTAAAGAGATATATAAGCTTTCTTAAAGATAAAGGGGAACTGATAATCGGTAATTTTAGCCCTATAAATCCAAGCAAGGCATATATGGAATTATTGAATTGGCATTTGTATTACAGAGATGAAACTAATTTATTGGGGTTAGCGGAAGAGTGCGGCTTAAATATGAATAATGTATGGATTGACAGCGAACCCTTAGGGATTAATTTATTCCTGCATTATAAAAATATCCCTTGATAAAATTAATTTGCAAGGGGGCAAGCCCCCTTGCATCACTTCCTTATGAATTAATTATAACAAATACATAAAAACAATACACTACGGATGCAAGAGGGCTTGCCCTCTTGTTTTACCGGACTTACACTCTTGTTTAATGTTCGAATATAAGGTATATATAAAATATACCTATCGAGTATTTACAATTAATGTTTTTTATCTCTCCACTTCAATTTTACATTGGACCTCAATTATCCCTTGATAAAATTAATTAGCAAGGGGGCAAGCCCCCTTGCATCCCCCTTGCAGTATAATTATTACTTTCTTTCAAATATCTGCATTTTGTATCAAGTGGTATTTATATAATTTGCATTAAAGATAGAACGAAAACATATATTCAGAAAGCAATTATAAAAAAATAAGAAGCGAAATATTTTAGTTTTTTTGAAAAAGATTATCTAATTCATTAGAATAAAAATCACAATAATTTAATCTCTCGAAAAAATTCTTTAATTTTGCTGTATATATATTTTTTGATAATTGGTAATGTTATTTTATGATGAAAAAATTAGTGATTGGTACTCGTGGAAGTGATTTGGCTTTATGGCAAACAAATTTTGTTGCAAAAAAGATAAAAAGATATTTCCCGCAAATTGAAATTGAAACCAAAATTATAAAAACAAAAGGCGACCAAATATTAGACAAAGCATTGGATAAAATTAACGGTAAAGGTTTATTTACAAAAGCATTGGAAAACGAATTATTATCCGGTGAGATAGATTTGGCTGTCCATAGTCTCAAGGATTTGCCTACATATCTGCCAAAGGGATTAATACTTGCCGCAGTAACCGAAAGACATAGCCCCGAAGATGTAATTATAAGCAAAAAGAAGCACCTTGCAATTAAGCGATTTAGCAAAAAAGCAACTATTGCCACAGGCTCGCTACGTCGAAAAGCCCAACTGCTATATATACGCAAAGACCTTAACGTTGTTGATGTTAGAGGTAACGTAAACACTCGGATTAAAAAATTCCTCGAATCCGATTGGGAAGCAATGATTTTGGCTCGTGCCGGTGTCGAAAGATTAGACCTTGATGAATATATTTCATCTATCATTGACGTAAAAGAAATGGTGCCGGCAGTAGGACAAGGTGCATTAGGGATTGAAGCAAAAGCTGACAACTCGGAACTTCAAATTATTATGAAGAAAATTAATCACATTAATACTGAGATTGAAACAAAAGCAGAGCGTGCCTTTTTGAAGAGACTGGGTGGGAGTTGCAAAACCCCTATTGCGGCTTATGCTAAAATCAAAAATAACAGATTATTTTTAGACGGTTTAGTTTCCACTGAAGACGGCAAACAATATTTCAGAAGTGCTACAGCTGGAAATATAAATAATCCTGAAAAAATCGGCATTAATTTAGCTGAATCCGTTCTAAAAATGGGTGCAAAAACAATAATAAAGAAAATTACTTAGTGAATATTTTTCATTTATTCAAAATTTGTGGTTCAGGATATATTGATATTAATTACAAGGAATAGAAACCAGATAAAATCATTTTATTGATGCTTTTTGTGATTTAGTAAGGCTTTTAAATACTAAATCGTAGGAGTGGTCAATTAGTTCTTTAATGAATTTGTCGGTGATGTTCAAATCAGGTGTAATAGTATTCCAATGTTTTTTGTTCATATGCCAACCGGGTTTGATGCAATTATAATGTTCTCTATATTCAATTGCTTTTTCGGGGTTGCATTTTAAATTAAAACTAAATGGAAGAGAATATATGTCAGTGAGAGCAAACATTTTGCCGGCAACTTTGAAAACCAAAGTAGTTTCATCAAATGGGAAATCTTCCGTAACATATTGTTTACTTATGCAATATTCTCTAAATTGTTCCAAGTCCATAATATCATAATTTCAAATTGTTAATAATTATTTTCAATATTCCTGTGATAAAATAATTCCATTGAGTTTAATTCCAAAGCCACCAAATATCCTAATGCAGGATGAGTCCCATAGTAAACACAACCGCCATCGAGTATAATCCTGTCATTAGTCAAACTTTGTTTTATTATATCAAGTGGATAAGGAGTATGCCCGCAAATCAATCTTTTGCCTTTGATTTTTTGTAAATCAACGTAATTAGATCTAACCCAAACCATAGATTCGAGGTCATCGAAAGGATTTTCAATATTGAAGTTCATCCCACCGTGTACAATAATATAATTATCTAATTCATAATAATATGGTAATGAGCGGAAGAATTCCATATATTTTTTTTTAAGTTCGTAGGCATATTTAATTCCGAAGCTTTTTAATGTTGCTTTGGCACCATTTTTAAACCAAGCAATATGGTTTTGTACATAATCGGCAGAGTCAATTAATAATTTTTCGTGATTGCCCATAATCGGATATATTTTGTATCCGAGATCTTGCATCTTCAAAATTCTTTTGATTACTTTTTTGCTATTTGGACCTCTGTCAATATAATCACCGAGTAAATATATGTCATCATTTTTTGAGACTTTTAAAGTATTAAATAATAAGCTTTTGAATGTGCGTGAACATCCATGAATATCACCAATAATAAATTTTCTTGTCATATATTTATTTTCTTATAATTTTATTATTGCAAATTTAATATTTTAGAGCATTATTAATTACATTTTTTATTTTGAATTTTAATTTTTATGGGATTTGAATGGAATGTCATCAAGAAAGAAACCTAAAAAAGTGCAATTGTAGTTATTCTCCTTGCTCACGAAAAGGAATTTGTTGCGAATGTTTATCGTATCATTTAAAGAATAGAGAATTGCCTGCTTGTTGTTTCCCCGATGAAGCTGAAATAACTTTTGACAGATCGTTTGAGCATTTTACAAAATTAGTAAAATCGGGTGCGATATAAAATCATAATTATTTTTGAAGAATTGAACAGTGTAAATAGCCTGACATAAAAGTGTCAGGAAAATTACTCATATTGACACAATGTGTAAGGAAAATTAAACATTTCTCATTTTTAACAAAAAGTGTGTAATAAAATTGACACATTTTGAGAAAAAGCATATAAATTTGATTTTATGGAAAAAAAAAGCACAAAAACCAGTATTTTTTTATTGTATATTAGTCTGTGTTATGTAACTTTGTAAATGCGAGAATTAGCAACTCGTGGTGGGCGCCCGTAGCTCAATGGGACAGAGCGTTGGATTCCGGTTCCAAAGGCTGGGGGTTCGATTCCCTTCGGGCGTGCGAAAAAAAGAAGTAAGTAATTGAATTAAATAAAAATAGAGAGTTTGAAAAAATAAGATTATGGCAGGAAAAAAACAGAAGCAAGGTAGAAAAACCAACCCGGTTATACCACATATTGATAAGATGGGTGAGATTGAAACTGATAATAAAGTTTTGAAAATACAGCAATATGTTTATAATAACGCTAAGAAAATCAGTTACATAGCAGGTATTTTAATCGTTGGGGTTATTCTTGCATTCGTTATAAACGGCACTTTGAAAAAGAGTAATTCTAAAAAAACTCAAAAAGCAATGGTAGCATTAAATAGAATAACACCTTATTATAATGCTCCTGATTTCAAAAGAGCATTATTTGGTGATTCCTCTAAGACTATTAGGGGTGAAAGAATAATAGGGTTACTGGAAATTATTGATGAATATAGTGGAACCGAGCAAGCTAATTTAGCATCATTATATGCAGGGAATTCGTATTTGACATTAAATAAGGCAAATGAAGCTATTGAGTATTTTGAGAAGGCATTGGATTCTAAATCAAATGAGGTATTGCAAGCAAGTTATGCCGGTTTAGGTTCTTGCTATGAGATATTAGGTAGTTTAGAAGAATCGGCAGACAATTTTCAAAAAGCAAAGGATTTGGCTGTATCCGATAATGCAGAGGCTCGATATTCTTATTATGAGGCAAGAGCTTATGAGAAATTAAATAAAAAGGACAAAGCTGAGAATATATATAAGGATATAATAAATAAAAACAAGTTTTCGGAATTTGCAAATTATGCCAAAGCCGGTTTGGTTAGACTTGGCATAAAAATTGATTAAAACAGCATTTGTAAGTTAATTTAAAAATTTAATAAATATGACAATTAAAATAAATAGATTTTTCGTAATAAATAATAGTAATATTTTATGGAGGTAACATGCGTCGATTGCTTCGTTTGAGTTTTCTGGTGGTTTTGATGAGCATACTTGCATTAAGCGAGACTTATGCTATACAAAATCAAGTTTTCGTATCAGGTCGAGTTGTTCCCGGTGATGTAAGGGTCTTTATGAAGGACTCTGTCTATATAATCAATCATGATTATGTCATTGGTGGTACACTTTTAATAGAACCTGGTACACAAGTTTATTTCTACGCTAATAGTAGATTGATTGATTCTACTGGCGGTAGAATTATTGCTGATGGATATGCAAAAGCTGAATATGTTGCGAATCCTACGATTCCTGCAGTAGATAATCCATTTTCAACAACGGATGAAAGCTTATATCCTGATTATCCTAATGGGAAAAATAATCCATTTAATTATCAAGATTATGCCGACTTGGACTATTTTTTATATAACATTGCATACGGTGAGAATGATAATGCTAATGGTAGAACAATTGAGTTGAGCACAACTCGCGATGCTACCGTTAATAAAGCAAAATACGGTACAATGTTTTATGTAGTTCTTGATGTGGCTAATAGAGCATTAAGAAATTTAGAAGATCCTACAAATACAATATGGGATGCTACCGATGGTAAATATTATGTTAAAAACTCCGGTGGTACAGCTGATAAAAATTTGGTAGTTATACCTTTTGAACAAGCTATTGTTTTTATTACTTCGAGAATGGGTAAAGATCCGGATAGCGATATTGATCTTAGAAGATTTTCTTGGTCAAGAGTCGAAAGAGATAACCAAGGAAATGCTGAATCTGTAAATATCGGTAGCGATAATCCTACGGAAAGCAAAATAAAATTTTATGGACAACCTGAAAATAACTTCTCAAGAGAATGGGGACATATTATTGTAATGCCAGGTTCGAGAGCGGCATTTTTCAGAAATTGTTCATTTGAGCATTTCAAAAAGGATACTACAGTAGATCGTACTCCTTTGTATAATGAAGATCAGACTGATGCAAATTGGTCTTATATAAATAATAAATTACGTTTATTGATTAATGGTGTTGGTGGTGTATTAACTACATTGTCATCTAGAACATGGATTTTAGATTGTAGTTTTTCAAATAATATGGCTCGCCATGCTGGTGGAGCACTTGCATTTTTAGAAACACCTGCTTTGCAAAAACCATATAATTTCCCTAAAGTTGATATGGGAATGGGCAATTTATTTGATATTTATAATTTAGGTGATTTGGGTCGTTATCCATTGAATAAAAATCCAAATCTTACTGACAAAGACGGTAATCTTTCATCTATCAATAAAATGAAAGTTAAACTTGATGTGTTTGGACATCCAATGACAGATGCAAATGGACATCCTGTATTAGCAGCAGATGGAGATGCATTTGTTTGGATGAGTGTAATTCCTGCCATTGATTTAATTGATGAAGCTAGTGCAGAACCAACTTTTGGTGGTACAGCAACACAGGCAGATTATTATCGTCAAGCATTTGATGATGGTCGTTTAGCTATTTATTTAGGAAGAGTTAGAAATAATACTTTTGAAAATAATAAAGTTCAATTAGCAAATATTGGCAAAAAATTAATTCCGGGTACTCCACCAATGTTTATGGTCGATGACTATACTGAATTGGAAGGACCTTATGCACAACCGGCAGATTATCCAAGAGAATATGGTGATGTTGCTTTTGGTGGTGCAATTTATGTTGCCGGTGATCCTAATGATCCAATGACTCGTGAAATTGAAATAGGATTTGGTGTAAACAATTCTGTTTACATAAATAATGGAACTACATTAATTGATTTTCCTAAAGACGATGGTTTTATAGCTACCGGTAATAAAGCAAGAAACTTCCAAAGTCAAATGGCGTCAGCTGGCATTAGCGGTTCTGCTGGTGCAAGAGGTGGTGCTATCTATGTAGGTAGTAATACATCTATGATGGTAGCCGGTGATTTTGAAACTAATGTTGCAGAGTCGCCTTGGATTCAAAATGAGAATACGCCAGCTAATACTGGTTATTATGCACGTGGTGGAGCGATCTATGCAGAAGTTACAAGTGGTCGTTTGCAAGTACGTGGTGGAGCTTTAAGAGATTTGACACCAAATAATAATCCTACTCGATTTATTAACAATCAAGCAGGTGCCGGTGGAGCAATTTATGTAGATTACAACATTAATAATAATAGAAACTATATGTCTCCAATAATTGGTGGTTCTGACCAAACAGTTCCAACAAGAGATTTTGGTTATAATATTATATTTAAAGATAATATAGCTTTATCCTTTGGTGGTGCTATATTCTCAAGAAGGAATTTCACTATTAACGGTGCCGGTGGTGTTGATCAATCAGCACAAGCTTTAATCGGTTACGGTGGTAAATATCCTATTTTATTTGAAAATAATACAGCCGGATTTGTTGGTGGTGCTTTAGATGTTAGACTACCGATATCTTCCGATTTGGCAGAAAAAGATCGTTCAGTTCAAATAGCCAGATCTGTATTCCTTGATAATAAAGTTGGTTATAGTGTGAAAGATAACAATGATTTGAAACGTGATATTCGTGGTGGTGGTGCTATTTATACTATTAATGGTAGTTTAAGCGCTGTTAAGGGTGTTGAATTCAAAGGCAACGAGGTCAGAAATGGTAATGGTGGTGCTGTGGCAATGATTAACCCACAATCAAATACAAAACGTTTCTTTGTATCTGATTTGGATAACATTAATTATGATGCAAATGGTATGGCTCAAAGCTATAATTCAACAGACCAAGTATTTACAACTTCATCTGTTTTGGCAGGTGATCCATCAAATCATTATCCTCCTGATGTTAGAATGTTGACAAGATTTATTGACAATAAAGTTGAATGGGATGATGATTTTCTTAAAATGGAAAGTGGAAGTGGAACTACTCAAATTGGATCAGGTGCAATTGGTACTTCTGAAAACTTGAATAGTGTAAGTTTCTTAAATGGCGATGAAGGTTTCGTTGTTGGAAACAACGGAATAATAATAAAATTAATTAATGGTGGAACTCAATGGCAATTTAAAAATGGTAACACGAATGAAAATCTTAATAAGGTTATCTTTTTAACTCAAAATTTAGGATTTATTATAGGTAAAAACGATGTTATTTTGAAGACATCTGATGCCGGTGATACTTGGAATAAAGTTACAACACCAGCAATTAATAAATCATTACATGATATAAAATTCACTACATCGGTAGTAGGTTATGCCGTTGGTGATGGTGGTCTTATCCTAAAAACAATTGATGGTGGTGATACTTGGACACAATTAAGTGCAGGTGTTCTTAATGATTTATTTGGCGTTGATTTCACTGATGTAAATTATGGATATGTAGTTGGTGAAAGAGGTCTAATTATTAGAACTACTGATGCTGGTTTGAATTGGAGTAATAAAGTTTCCGGTACTTTGCAAAATTTAACCGGTATTCACTTTACAAGTTCACAAACAGGCTATGTAATTGGTACTAATGGTGTTGCTCTTAAAACCTATGATGGTGGTAATAGTTGGAATTCTTTGAAGACAAATACAACATTAGCTTTGAATGCTTTTGTATTTTCTGACCAAAATACAAGTTTTGTTGCAGCTGATGGCGGTAATATTTTGAAATCCACTAATGCCGGAGAAAGATGGACTACTATTCCAACAAATCAGACAACACAGAGCATAAATGGATTGTTCTTCTTGACTAATGATTTTGGTTATGCTGTTTCTAATTTAGGTGTAATCCTAAAAACTACTAATGGCGGTGTTGATTGGGAATTAGTTGAACAAGCTAATAAAAGTCAAGTTGATGCTAAGAGATTCCATGGTAATGGTGCTACTGTAATTCCCGAAAATGGAATTGGTTTAGGTGGTGCTATGTATATTCTTGATGTAGCAACTATCGATAGAGCTAATTCACGTCAAGATACTGTACAATATAATCGTGTAAGAATGCAAAACAATGTATCTTATACAGGTGCAGCAATTTATTCAGATAATTATGATTTGAAACTTATTTTTAATAGATCTTTAATAACCGGTAATGAAGCGTTGTCAGATATCGGTGCAAATCAAAATGCTATTACTGGTCCTTATTTAATTGAAGAATCAATTAGCCATACATTTAATAGAGCTTCAAGTGATTTAGCAGGTGCTATTATTTATGGTGAACTTCAAGGTCCTTTACCGGCAAATAATTATCATTGGGCTGCAAATTCAGTTTATGATAATAATGCAAGATTTTTAATTAGACTACCCGATGCTCCTAATTCAAAAGGTGTTTTAGCCGGTAATACCGGTGTTGGCTTTGCCGGAACTGACACTTTAAGAGGAAATTATTGGGGAAGAACAGAAGCTAACGTAACAATGGAAGTTCCTAATATTCATACTGTAAGCAATGCAAATATGGAAACTTTCTTCGTAGATACTGATGGCGAAACTAGATTAGACTTTATTTTCTGGCAATCAGATGTTGACAGAAATAATTTAGAATCTCAGTTGGGTAATTTATTATTCCAAGGTCCATTTGAATCAATTACAAGATATAATTATAAACCTATTCCGTTATTGAATAAAGATGATGAAAATACTGCAGATACTGATTTAAGTATTCCTGAAAAATTATTACAATCGGGAAGAGTTTATGATTTGTATGACAAAGGTACTGATATTAAAGTAGCAGATTATACAAAACGTAGAATGAGTCCTGTAGAAGACTTTGCCGTTGGTTTGCCACCTGTTATTGACAGATATATGCCTACTGATACTACATTGCCTTCTTATGGGAAATATGTTAAGAGATATGTAAGAGATCCATTTGTTGCTGATAGCATTGATAGTGATGAAAATTTAGTTTATTCAGAATTAAATTCATTACAAGGTGAATTCTTACCTGATGAAAATGGTGACTTGTATCAACCTATAGGTTATCCGTTATTCCTTGAAGCAAAAGCAAAATATGAAAATGGTCTTGCTGAAAGATATAATTTAGATCCTAATACATTAAATGAAACTGTATATTTTGTTATTAATGAAACTACAGGTGATTTCATTAGAGTTAATTTGAAAGAAATGTCAACTACGTCTCCATATTTCAGAGCGAGAGTTGAATTGATTCCTGATTCTGCTGATAGAAATCAAAATACAGGTATTAGAAGAACGTTTGAAGGATTGTTGAATTTAGGTACAGATGCTCCAGGCGGAGATCCTAAATTGTTGAAAGCATTAAGACAAAATCCTTATAATGAAGATAGATCGACATTAGTCGGTAGAAAATATGAAAACGATACTGCTACTTTTGGTGGTACAGTTGCAGGATTTGTTAACAATAGAATTGAAGATTTATTTGTTAATGCAGGTGGTTGGCCAGAAACAAACAAAAAAAATGATATTAACTATGCCACATTTTTTGCTGGTGAAAGATACCATGCATTACCAGTTGATACCGGAGATGTTATTCGAATAGTTTCGAGAACAGTACTTTGGAGAGAAGGTGTTAATCAAGCATTAGATGATGGTCTTTTGATTAAAGTTACTGCTTCAACCGAGCCTCCTTTATATACCGGTGACGTTTATGATGTTATGCATAATGTTATAACTGAAGAGCAATTATCCGAATTCCCTTGGGGTTACGTTTCAGGAGATATTGATACAGTTGATATAACTGAATTCCAGAATACAATTTTTGTTACTGAGGATAGAATGTATCCGGTACCTCAATTTATGTATAGTAATCCTGATACTGCTAGAATTCTTCATGGGACTGCAAAATTTAATGAATATGTACAGCGATATGGTAATCCACAATTAGGATCAACAGTTAAAACGAATGGTCTAGGAATCTCGAATGCTTTAGGTAGAGATAGAATTTTAAATGTAACTGCTAAAGATTTAAATAAATATTATGACCCAAGAGCATTGTTTGCTCCTGATGATCATGCTTATTTATATTATGATTTTGAGGTTCAACCGAATTCAGGTTTAAAACATTGGTTATTTAAAGAAGACATTTATACTAGCAAAAATGTAGATGCTAAAAAATGGGGCTTCTCAAATCCTGATCCTGATAGTGTATTTGGTAGTATGATTTTAAGAGGTCGTCCAACGAATCCTTTTGTTGTTCCAGGTGGCGAAACTTTGACTTTGAAAGTTTATAACTTCCCGCCTCATTATAGAACAATTGATTCTTTGAAGAATTTGGATTCTGAACATCTTCCTGCAATGGATAAAATAAATAAATTTATTGAAACATTCCCAAGTTATTTGAATGCTCCAAAATATGATGAAACTAATGCAAGATACTTGCAACAGGATACTATTAATTTGGGCAAACAATTTATTAGGGAATATCAATGTAAAGTTTATGTTGTTGATAGTATTCCTATCTTTTTAGATCCTGATGCAGTTGATGAAAGTACTGATGAAAATATCTGGCCCAAAGATGTATTTGTTGAAACAAATATAGATGGTGATGATGCTACAATGGGTACTTATGAACCATCTGTTTATCCTTGTAGAGTTAAAAGAGATGGAAGATTATTAGCTAATCTTACTGATAAGTTAAGATTTGAAGCCGACTTTAATACTAATGATGAATTAGAAGATATGTGGGTAGAAAATAATTGGGACTTCCGTTATGGAAGAACAGCTTATGGCTTTAGAAATGTTTCTTTAAGGCCCGGCGACGAGCAAATTGTTGTTGACACTATTGCAGTAGATACTACTGTTTATGGTGGAGATACAATATTAGTTCAACAAAGACCAATTTGGATGGCTGATAACTTTATTTATCATTATGATAGTGATACATCAAAAGATGAATTTGCTGCTGACTTTACTATTTATGGTAAATTAAATATTCGTATTGATTCAACAATGGCTCTTAAAGTATTAAAACCTGCACAACAATATAATGGTGCTTTGAATTTAGATACTTTATTCACAGTAGTTGTTAATGATGGTCATAGTGGAATTAATAGTATTAGTGTACCGGTTATGATTAATGTTGAACCAACTATTTTAACAACAAGTTTAGCTCCTGCGAAGGAAGATGTTGATTATAATATTGATTTAAGAGATACAACAAAAATGATTAAAATATTTGATCCTAACTTCGATCAAAATCATTGGTTCCAATTGGTTTATGATGATGATCAATTAACACAATTAGGATTAACTGATTTAATTCTACCAGATTCAATACAAAGAGATCCTTGTTTTGTTGAAGCCGGTTGGAGATATTTCAGAAAATATGATGACCAAGGCAATGTAATTATGGATCTTAAAACAACACCAACTTGGTTAAGAATTAACAAAGAGAGTGGTTTGCTTTATGGTACTCCGGGTGTCAAAGATGCACCAAGAACAGAGCAAGTTACAGTATTAGTTTGGGACGAAGATTCACTATCTGCTATTAAGACTTTCACATTAAGAGTAGATTCTGTTAATCATGATCCTGATATTACAGCAGCTCCGGAAGTTGTTTGTGTTGACAAAGGTAAACCATATGATGATATAGTAGTTGTAAGAGATAAAGATTTGATGAGAGGAAGAGTCGAAGGTGATCCTACTGAAACATTAACTGTAACAGTTTTAGAACCAACAGGCTTAACAGTGTCTTATAAAGATGATCAAGGTAACTGGGTAGAATCAAATCAAATCAAGGGTATTAGAAACACTGATCAAGTTGAAATAAAAATTCATACTGATAGTTTTGACGGTATTCCTGATCAGGACGGTAGAGTTTTGGTTAAGATTGAAGTTAAAGATGCTTATGGTGTTTCAAGAATATTAACTTATAAAGTTAAGTTCTCTCTTGAAACTGACTTTATCTGTAATCTTGAAATTACAAATAATTTGGGTGCACAAAAGACATTGCAATTTGGTACAGCACCTTTGGCAACTGAAGGTTATAATTTAGAAGATGAAGGTTTAGGTCATTTAGATTCAAATTATTGTGAATTTGAATTACCACCATTACCACATCAAGATGTATTTGATGCAAGATGGACTATTCCAAATTCAAATGGTGTTTATAGGAACATATTCCTAACAGGTACTTCTGACAAACCTGGTGAACAAAAAATCTATCGTGGTAGATTGCAAGCCGGTGGAGAGTCAGGAAATACGGCAACACATTATCCATTAACAATTAAATGGGATCCAAATGAAATTCCTGCAATGGATGATGCAACTGCAAATCCATTAGGTGGTACTTGGGTTATTAGAGATGCTTATTCTAGTGGAAGTATATTTAAATATGATATGAAAACAGGACAAGGTACTTCTACTCCTGATGTAGTATTTAATGTAGCTGAATCTAAATTAACTATATTTAGTGATAAAATTGATGCATTCCAGATATTGTATGCCGGTCCAGTTGGCGTTGAAGATCAACCTGACTTTACTTTGCAAACTCAAATATCAAGTGTAATGCCGAATCCATTTAGCAATACAACTAATATTAAGTTCAGTACTAAATATCGTGAGCAAGTAAGAATTGAAGTAGTAGATCAACTTGGTAAAACAGTTAAAATATTAACTGACCAATCCTATGCACCGGGTATTTATGCTTTGATGTGGGATGGTAGAGATTCAAACGGAAATGAATTATCAAGTGGCTCATATACTTGCCGAATGGTAGCTGGTTCTGTAATCTCAACACAACAAGTTGTAATTATTAAATAAATCAAATAGTGCAGGCTCATTAAATTGAGCCTGCCATTAATAAAAATGAAGATTAATAATTTACAAATAAATATGGAGATAAAAATGAAGCGTTTTCTATTAATTGCTGCTAGTTTTGCTATCTTGATTGGATTGGCAGTTGCTGTGCAGCCATTAAAAGCACAAGTCTTCGACGAATATGGAACAACAACTGTTGAAAGAGGTGTACCATATGAAGAGTTGGCTAGCAAAGTTGTTATCCCTGCAAGTAAATTTGCAATGCCTCCGAATTTTATTCAAAATACGGCAAGAGGCAGGGATGATGGTTTTTATAAGGTAAATATGCCTTTCAGTTTTGAATTCAATGGTGAAATTTATTCTTCACTTTGGATTTGTGTTAACGGATATGTAATGTTTACTGAAGCAGGTGGAACTCCTCCTCAAACATTACCTACAAAAAATGGGACTATGAAATTATCTGATTGGTTCTTTTATTATAATTCATCATATCCAAATAATGTAGTTGCTCCTTTTATGGGAGACCACTTTTATAGGACTGGTGATGATAATCCAACTCCTTGGCCCGGCGCAAATCAATATGTAACATCTGAGATTTCTTATGGATCAACAGATTTAGATAATGATGGTGAAGTAGATGTATTTACGATTCAATGGAAAAATTTGAATATTAATTATGATGATCCTCTTAATATAGTTCCTACTGCTGGTATTACTTCTTCAGTTGGAAATTTTCAAGTTAAATTTTACAGATCGCAAGATCCTTGGTCAAAAGAAGGCGATATTCAATTTGCTTACGGATTAGTTAATATCAATAATCCACAAACAAATGATACAAGAGTTATTACTCAAGGTGCCGCAGTTGGTGTTAAAGGGAATAGTGGACAAGATGGTCAATTAGCTGATTTTTTGAATGGTTTGTATAATTATCGTCCTTGGGTTGATGATATTAAAGATTATGACAAAGATGAATCAAAGACAAGTATACAGACTACTACTTTTTGGCAACCATCAGGTGGTACTGATTATAGAGTAAGATATATTGCTTTAGGAAGACATCAAAAAGAGGAATTCTGGGGTGACGGTGATGTTGATCTATCTCAAGTTGAAGGTCAAAAACATGGTGGTATGCCACAAAACAGATTCGTTACTGTTGGTGATGCTAGAAAAATTATCCGTTCTATAGTTACTAATCATCAATTACCAAGAGAAAGAAGAAGAGAAGCTTATCATGGTGATGTAAATCATAATGGTAGATATTTTTATTTCCAAGACCATAATTATTATTTGGGATGGAATAATGACGGAACTATTAGAAATGTTTTTCCAAAAGATACTGTATTTAAAGTTGATTTAACTTGGAGAAATATGTATTATGGTGATAGTTTAGCTTATATTCTCCACGATGTATGGAATCCAGTAACAACTTCATGGCATTATGATGCAGTTGTTCCATCACAGATCAGTTCTTTGTCTCAGGTATATTTCCAAGTAACTGAAAAAGATGCAAGCTATATTTTGCTATATATTGCAGGAAGATTAACTCAATTACCTTATCTTATTGATTCAATAGTGCAAAAAGGTAAGATTATCCCTAATGAATTATATGCTAATGGAATTAATGTAGGAGAAGTTGTATCATTAGGGCAGAATTTATATAATATTGCAATTTATGCTAACGGTAAATCCGTAGGTCCTCTTGGATTAAAATTAAATGTTAATGGGGAAATTGTTAATGCATCTTGCATACCGGAAATTACTTCAGGATATGAAAATAATACTTTGGTATTAGCAAGTAATGATAATTTTGATGGTACTAAACCAATGTGTGTAGTTACTGTTAAAACTAATGATAATCAAATTGAATTTTCAAATATCAGATTTAATGATAATGAATTAGGTTCTATTGTAAGAAATCTAACTTCGGTTGAAAATACAAATAATGATGAGCTATTATTGCAAAATACTCCTAATCCATTTACAGAAAACACGGTTATTTCTATAAATGTGAAGGATGATGATAATTATACATTGAACATTTATGACACTCAAGGTAATGTTGTTAAAACTTATAATGATATAAGTAATGGTAATATTATTTGGGACGGTACAAATGACAATGGACAAACTGTTCAATCAGGAATGTACATATACAGATTAACAGGTAATAATTTATCGATTGCTAAGAAACTTGTATTTGTTAAATAACATATGTGTATTTAGAAAGCTTTTGCTTTGGTTACTACTAATATTAATTAGTAGTAACCTACAAGCAAAAGATGTTGGAGACACAGTTCATGTTCTTTTGAAATCGCATAGAGATGTTTACGTATGCGGAAGTAATGATGAAAAGAGAATTCAAGTATCTCTTGATTTAGGGAATATAACCCCTCAGGATTCTTTGTATAGTTTTGATGTTCTTTTGACATATAATCCTAATAAAATAAAATTTATGAGTGGATTATATATTAACACGTTAAGTGAGTTCTTTGACTTTAAGGGTTTTAATGTACAAGATACAGGTTCGGTTAGAGCTTATGGAGCTATGCTTTCGAATTCAGCAGTGTATGGTAACCGACCTTTAATTGCTTTTGAAGCAAAATATCTTGGTGATTGTGCTGATACAATGCAAATTAATTTATTGGATATGGAAATAGAAGTATCAAATAAATTACAAAGCATTTTGGATTATAAAGATAAAAAGATTGTTATTGAAGCTAAAATAAAAAATGCAGAATCAAATATTATAGAGACAAGATTTCTGCAGGATACTGTTAACTATGAAGATGAAGATAGTTTAACTTCTCAAATTGCGAATATAAATACTTTTGCATTAGGCAATGTAAATTCGCTGGGAATGGAAATAGTTTTAGAAAACAATATAAATTTTAATATTGAAGAGATTAGTTCATTAAGCGAAAAAGTTGAAATTGATAGTTTAATGACATTTAAAGATGATAATGAAACAGGTTTTAAGTTTAAATTAAATCTTAAAGATAATATTGATGACGAAAACGTTCTTTTAGTAAAAACTAGAAGATTAAAGCAGGAAAATGATACGACTTTAATGAAAATTAAAATAACAGGAATAAATGATTGTTCTTGTGCGACTAAGTTTAAAAATGATAGCTTAATATTATTAAGCAATAAGAAAAAAGACACAACAGGTACAGGATCTGTTGATTATAAAATTGAAAATAATGAATTTAATATAAATGCTTTTTATAGTTCTTTTGAAAATAGATTTATAATTAAAAATCTTAAATATGGTGTTGATGAAATTAGAATGTACAATATTTTTGGCAGTTTAATTAAAATTGATAGAATAAATAGCGATAAACGAATGATAATGATAAAAGCTGATAATTTGGAATATGGAATATATTTATTCAGTATAAGATTTTTAAATGGATTACAGAAAAAAATTGTTTTGATAAAAAATTAAATTTAATGTTTACTTAACTAATTGGGGGTACTCATGAACAAATATTCTTTACAAATGCGGGGTTTCCGTGTTATACTAAGTATGATGATTTTATTAGCGTTCTTAGTTATGACAACAGAGAAATCGTGGAGTGCTTTTACTTATCCACAGGTACCAAAATTATCGTTGTGCGGGTCAGAAGATGACTACAACAAAGATTGGTATCCTGATGGCAGGATTTGGTTACCTGTTAACCAGCAAGGCGGCTCAGCTCGTGAATTCTTAATGCCTGTATTTATTGATAATAAATGGTGGCATTATAAATCAACTGATTTAGCAAAATTTTTGGTTCCTGAACCTATTCATAGTTTCAGATTTAAAATTTTGTATGATGGAGTTGCTATAACTCCGGTTGATATAGTTACAGTTCATCCATTTTCGGATGAAGATATTAGATCTAACAATATCAGGGGTGATTATACACCTCCTTTAGCAAAAGATTTTGTAATTAATTGGGATGTACATCCTGATATGAACTATCAAAGTTACTTTTTGAATCCGGGTGATCCCGCTATTCCTTTAAAGGTAAGACAACGTGGTAGAGCAATTACAATATCAGGAACATCTATTAATGAGTTGCCTGTTACAGATACAAATGCAGTCGATTATAATGTATTATTATACGTGAAATTTAGAATTAATCTTACAAAGGGAAGTATCAATGCGGAACAATTAGCTTCTGAATATTCTCCTTTGTATATTTCACCTGATACAGTTATGTATAATGACTGGAATGTTAGAAAAGAAATTGCTTTTAAAAACTTATTGTATAGTGATAGTGTTAATATATTAGATAAATATACTGACCCGAATGCATATGGAACATTTGTAGGTTTAGCTGGTATGAATAATAAAACTATTGCTACTTTATGGAATACAGAACCTATATTGCCTGGTACAATTTATTTAAAATTAACAAATACTTTACCAAGAATATGGTATGATATTTCAAGAAGTGGTTCTCAACCACCGGTTTGGGATAATATTAATAAACCTTCTAATGCACCCGAGGGTATGTGGATAATGAGAGATCCTATTACCGTTGATTCTGGCAAAGTAGGAGGCGACCAATGGGGAAGTGTTAAATTTACTTTAAGAAATTCAACTTCTGAAACAAGATTAGAAGATGTTTATATCGAATCTGAAGCTCCTTGGCTAATGTTCTTTATTAATTCAACAAACAAATCAAAGTATTGGCCTGTTGGCAAAAATACTGTAAAAGGTTATGTTAATTATTTAGATAATGACATTTTAGGTGGTGGTGCAAATAAACCTGATCCATTAGGTAATTTAACTGATGCCGATGCAGTAGTTGAAATAACTATTAGATGTGATCCGTGGAAAGTAATTCCTCATAATGGTGAAAAAGCCGGAATATACAAAGGTTATATAACATTTAAATCGCATACTGCTGAAATTAGCCCTGTTAGAATGCAAGTTACTTTCTTGAATTACAGGAATCCTTTTGAACCTGATGTAGATATGCCTGATGGAAATCACAGAGGTATTAACCTTACTATTAGAAATTCAAATGGAGCAACAGGAGAAGAAACAAATATAATATTCGGTACTGGTCATAGAGCTACTGATTTACCGGATTCATTATTTGGTGAGTTTGCTTATACAGGAGCTTTAGCCGGATTTGGTGCTAGATTCTATCATCCTGACAAACAATATAGAGAAGACAACAATATGCCTTTTGGTTTTGGAGATATGTTCCCTAATCGAGAAAATCCTCAGAGTGAATCAAGAGATATTAGAGATGTTAATGATACAGCATTCTCACATATATATTTATGCCGTTTTAATGCAGGTGCCGCACAAAACTATCCTGTTGTCATTGAATGGGATACTACTGATTTCCCTCAAGGTTCTCAATTATTCTTGAGTGATACTCTTAACGGCTCATTGTTCCCAAGTATTAATATGCGTGAAGGAACACATGTTAGTGGCAATATATTATCATATACAATTGAAGATCCAAAAATCACTTCATTTAAAATTGAATATACACAGCCAAGAATTGCAGAATATGTTGATGCTTATGGTAATCCAATTATCAAAAAAGGTTGGAACTTATTATCATTGCCTGTAAGACCTAAGAATTCTGTATGGAATGTTGCATATCCAAATTGTGTTAATAAACCATTCTCATTCTTTAACAGTGGCTATCAACCTGAAGAGATTTTAAGACCTGGTGTTGGTTACTTTATGAAATATAGTGACAGTATTGACACTAAAATCAAGGGTTCACCAATGAAGAGAATTACTGCTGATGGTAGTGATGATGGTTTTGCTGATGAAGTTCATGTATATCCGGGTTGGAATACAATCGGTGCTTTATCATTCCCAATGAATATTAAAGATATGGACTTTGATTCTTATGGTGGGTATAAACCGACTAAAGCAAAAGTTCTTAAATATGGTATTTGGGGATATAGAACAGATGAAGGTTATTATGAAATATCAATTTTAGAACCAGGAATTGGTTATTGGATGAAAACTCCTGATCATGGTGGATATTTAAGATTAATCCATCCTGATATTACTAAGGCTATTTCGGGTGATTTAAATAGTGAAAAACAAAATATTTTAACTAGAAGTACACAATTAGTTGTTCGCGACAATGGTCAGCATACAGCTAAATTGTATTTAAATAGTGATCAATCTATTGATAAAGAATATTTTGAATTGCCACCGTTGCCACCTTATGGATTATTTGATGCAAGATTTTATACAAATACAAATATTGAAACAAATAATACTACAATTATTAAATTGCAAGGTGTAAATTATCCCGTCTCATTATCTATGAATGACGCTGATGCTAATTATACGTTTATCGATGCAGTAACAGGTCAAGAATTAGGTAAGATTATTAAGGGTCAATCAAATTCAGTTGAAATTAAATCAACATCTGGTAACTCAATTAAAGTGTTGAAATCAGAAATCATTGCAGGATTATCTATGACTAATTATCCAAATCCTGTTACTTTGAATTCAACAATTAAATATACTGTACCGGAAGATGGTTTTGTTTCATTGAGATTATATGATGCTCTTGGTAATGTTGTTTCATTAGATCAGAGCTACAGAATTGCCGGAGAATATACTTATGCACTTGATGCATCTAAAATTTCTTCAGGTACTTATGTATGTAAACTTACAGCTGGAACAAGTTCAACTAATATTTTAATAACAGTTGTAAAATAGTATTGAATAGATACTTCCTGTAATTATGGGAGTCGATAAATATAATGGGCAACATAGTTTATGAAAATGTTGCCCATTTATTTTATTTAATTTGTAATGTTTTGCGGTTTTATGTGTTATATAAATAAGTAAGTGGCTAAAATGAAAAAAGTAATAATATTAATATTGTCAATAACAATAATGTCAGTTAGCAATCTTTTTGCTATGGATTCTTTATCTTATAAAATAAAGATTAAAGATGATAATGGTTTAGTTTACAACAAATTAATTTTTGGTATTCATAAACTTGCTACAAATAATATTGACACTGTATTAGGTGAGAAAGAAACACCGGAAATAGTACCTCCCAGTGGTTTGTATTCGGTATTTTTTGTTACTGATTCTTCAAATATGAAAAAATATTGGTCATATATTGATTTTAGACCATTTGGAAAAAATAATTTTAAAAGAGTATATAATTTTAAGATAATGAATTTAATCACCGGATTTACAATCGAATGGCCTAAGTTGTCAGTTTTAATAGATTCAGCTTTTATTAGAGATGTATTCACAGGGGAATTAGTTAACGTAGATATGAAAGCAAATCAATCATTAAAAGTAGAAAATTTTAATCAAGATGAATTTGATATAATTGTATATTATAATAAAGATGTCATTGATAACGTCAAAGAAATTAAGGATGATGATAAACTTTTGGTTTATCCCAATCCTTGTAATGATTTTATTAGAATAAATAATGTTAGTGGATTTAATAAGTATAATGTTGTATCAATAGTAGGTAATAAGTTAGTAACAGGTGAAATACATAATGATATGTTAGAGATAAATTTAACTAATTTTCAATCAGGTGTTTATTATATTATTATGGAAAGTTATAGTGGTATAAAAAGAGTAATAAAAATTATGAAGATTTAATATAGGACGATTTTAATATGGATAATAAAAACGAAGAGAAAAAGCCCCAAATTGATAATGGAGGTTATTATAATAGACAAAAAAGCAATAATAATGATGACAAAAGACCTAATGTAGTAAAGAAATCTAATCCTCCACTACGAAATTCCGATCGTCGGTCTAAATTTGATTCGAAATCAAATTCTGATCAAAGGCAGAATCGGTCTCAGAAGGATAATTCAACACAAAAACCAAATTCTGATCAAAGGCAGAAACCGGTAAAGAAGTTCAATCATGAGCAAAGGTTTAAAGTTAACCAAGTTTCTAATCAAGATACGAAAAAAAAATATGATAAAAAGGGTATTAATAAAAAGTATAATAATGTGCTTTTTTCAATAGTTATTCCTTTGTATAATGAAGAAGATTCCCTGCCTGAACTTTCTTTGCAATTAAATAGTGAATTAAAAAATATACCAAATTTAAATAATAATTATGAGATAATATTTGTTGATGATGGATCGACTGATAATTCGTTTGATGTTCTAAAAAAAATCAAACAAAGAAATCCAAATGTAAAAGCAATAAGATTTAGAAGGAATTATGGTAAATCTGCCGCATTGTCTGTTGGATTCGAAATGGCTCGAGGAATGGTAGTCGGCACTATGGATGCTGACCTTCAAGATGACCCAGGAGAATTTAAAGCAATGATTAATAAATTAAATAAAGGTTTTGATGTTGTTAGTGGTTGGAAGAAAAAGAGATATGATCCAATCACGAAAACTATGCCTTCGAGATTATTTAATATAGTTACATCATTTGTTAGTGGTATTAAGTTGCATGATTTTAATTGCGGAATTAAGGTATATAGAAAAGACGTGGTTAAATCTCTGCAAGTTTATGGTGAAATGCATAGATATTTGCCTGCACTGGCTAATTGGGACGGTTTTAAGGTTACTGAACTTCCTGTGAAACATCACCCGAGAAGATATGGTAAATCTAAATTCGGATTCTCACGATTAATTAAAGGGTATTTAGACTTACTTACATTTGTTTTCACTACAAGGTATTTAAAGAGACCACTTCATTTCTTTGGTACGATAGGCTCTGTTGTTGCATTGTCAGGTTTTGCTTTGGATTTATATTTAAGTATAGAATGGTTTTTTGGTAAAACATATTTAACTAATAGACCGTCGGTTTTATTAGGTTTGGCGTTAATATTTGTTGGGGTTCAATTTATATCAATTGGATTAATTGGAGAATTGATTGCAAAAAATTTCTTAGATAAAAAGAATTACCATATAAAAGAGAGAATTTAAGAAGGGGTTCAAATGAAAAAAATTCTTAAGATTAGCATTTATAGTACAATAATTACACTTATTTTATTAACTAATGCTATTAATTTATCTGCTCAATTAAGAGGAGTAAAAGTTGGCTTTGGGCTTTCTACCGTCCAAATTTTGGGTAATAATGTTGCAACAAAACCTTTTTTGACTTCAGTCGAAGGTGCTGATGTATTCGGAGCGAGTTTTTATGGTAGTCAACCGGGTTTAAGAATTAGTATGACTTTTCCCTTAGATAAAGAGAGAGTATTTGATATGCCTATAGGAATTGATTATCATTTTTATATGGGTAGGGAAAGACAACCCT
>CAZVPQ010000003.1:0-20592 GCA_964628675.1 uncultured Hyphomicrobiales bacterium
CTAAATGATGGCAACATTTTAATTGTTGATGATGATGAATTTATTTTGAATTTAATTATTAAGAATTTATCTGCTCATAATTTTTCATTAACGTCTGCACATAATGGTTTTGAAGCACTTGATTATTTGGAATCCGAAGGTAAAAATTTCGACTTGGTAATATTAGATATTATGATGCCTAAGATTTCAGGTTATGAAGTTGCCCGTAAAATTAGAGAGCAATACTCATTATTTGAACTCCCTATTTTAATGGTAACCGCTAAGAATAAAATTACAGATATTGTCAAAGGTTTTGAACTTGGGGCAAATGATTATATCGCTAAACCATTTAATAATAGTGAACTTCTGGCACGAACTAAAACTTTGGCAAAATTGAAGAAATTAACAATTTCAAATAATGTTTTAAATGAAGCTTTGGAATTAAAGAATCAGTTCATTAATATGACAATTCACGATTTGAGAAATCCTTTGAGCGTTATTAAAGGTGTAATTGAGTTGTTGGTTTCAGATGTTGATTTTAATAAAGAGCAAAGGGAATTAGTTGAACTTATCGAAACTTCAAATTCTTTGATGCTAAGCTTAGTTAACGAACTATTGGAAACTGCTAAGATTGAAAGCGGGAAGATAACTTTAGCAAAAAAAATAATTGATATGAACAGCGCTATGGAACAGTCAATAGCTAAATTCGCTTCAACTGCCAAAAGAAAAGGTCAAACTATTAATCTTAATCATAACTTTTCTTTCGATGCCAATGTTTATGCTGATCCAATGAGATTACAACAAATTTTAGACAATCTTATCAGTAACGCTATCAAATATTCACCTATTGGGGAAACAATATCTTTAACTATTGACTGCTCAAAAAATAAATCAAATTCAATATATGTCAAAGTTATTGTAAAAGATAATGGACCCGGTCTTACGGATTACGACTTGCAAAGAGTTTTCGGCAGTTTCCAAAGACTTTCTGCACAGCCAACAGGCGGGGAAAATAGCTCAGGATTAGGTTTGTCGATTGTTAAGCAATTAGTTACGCTCCACGATGGGAGAATCTGGGTTGAAAGCGAATTTGGTAAAGGTGCCGCTTTTATTTTTGAGCTTCCCGCATATAATCAAAAGCAAATAATAGACGATTGCATTTCTCAGGATTAATTTCTTTTCAATATCATAATTTTTCATATTCCGGAAAATAATAAAATCACGCAAGATTACACTTGACAATTATGTAGTTACATAGAGACATAAGCATTTATTGTAAAAATAATCCTACCGCAAGTAATAAATCTGTTAATAAGACAATCATTACATTCTGTCCCATTGCGGGAATTATTTTCTCAGGTTGATCTCCCTCGGTTAATGCCGTAATACTTACTTTAATGGCTAAGGGTAAAGTAGCCAAACTTAAATAAATCCAATATGAAGAAATTTGATAAATAGGGCAAAGGATTATTATTCCGTAGGTAGCTATTATTCCTAAAATATAGAGATAAGCGGCTTTTTTATGTCCTAAGAAAATAACAAGATGGAAACGACCACCTTCTTTATCTGCTTTTGCATCGGGGAACTCATTTAATAATAATAGTAAAAAAGTAAGTATCCCGGGTGGAATAGATAAAATAAGCACTTGGCTTGATATTATTTGCGAGAATAACATATTAGGTGAAGAAGTCAAACCAATATAGACGCCGATTACAATAAGAGAACCAAGTGTTAATCCAGCAAATATTTCACCCAAAAGAATTTTTGTTAATACATTTGTATAAAAAATAATTGTTAAAATCCCAAAAATTACTAAAATTATTAATGACCAATGAGCCGCAATAATATAGTAAATCCCAATTGCCGAACCTATGAGCAAGGTTAATATTGCTGCAGTCAACACTGCTTTCGGAGAATTTAAGTTTGCTGGCAACATTCCACTGCCGCCACTAAAAGGATTTCTAATTGTGTTAAAATCTATTTTAGTTTTGTAGTCCGAATGTTCATTAAAGAGATTAACGGAAATATGAGCTAAGATGACACCAATTAGCAGTAATAGGGCTTTGAACCAAGAAAACTCGACAGACCCTTCATAAGAATAAGCTTTGGAAACGGCTATACCGTCTAAAACCAAAACAAAAGCAAGCAATAAAAAATTCGCTCTTGTTTGTGCGAGCCAAACTTGTAAAATACTTGGCTTGTCCGAATTATTAGTATTATTCATATTTATATATCATAATTAATAAAACAATTATTAGTTATCGGGTGGGATTGGCAAGTCAGAATCATGCCATTTTTAATTTCTTCTTCGTCTAACGCTATATCTTCGTCCATCTTGACTTTTCCTGTTTCTAATTTGGCTATACAAGTACCGCATACTCCAACTTGACAGCTAAATGGTGGTTCATATCCTTTTTCCAGTAAAGCATCAAGGATTGTTTCTTCATCATTTACAGAAATTTTAATTTCTTCTTCGTATAATTTAATTTTTACATCTATTGGCATAAACTCCTTATTATAATATACCCAATTCAAGTTTAACTTCGTCAGTTAAATTCTCAACGTCCCAAGGTGGGTCAAATGTCAACATAACACGGCAGTCTTTAACTTCAGGCAATTCTTTAATATCGTATTCTACTTGCGCTGTCATAGAGCCGGCAACCGGACAAGTTGGTGCTGTCAAAGTCATCAAAATCACAACCTCCATTTCTCCAGTGATTTGATCTTCAGTGATTTGTATATCATAAATCAATCCCAAATCATAAATATTCACCGGTATTTCAGGGTCATAAATATTTCTTAATATACTTATTATTTTTTCTTTGAGTTCTTTTCTTGTTACTTTAATATCCATTTTCACCATCCTATTTTAACAATTTAATAACTTTTTTGAGTGCATCGGCAAATACGTCAACTTCATCTTTTGTATTATAAAATGCAAACGATGCACGCGAAGTGCCGGGCACATTATATCTATGCATAATTGGTTCCGTGCAATGATGTCCTGTACGAATAGCGATTCCGTGCAAATCAATCATTGTTCCAATGTCAGTTGGGTGAATAGTATCAAAAACAAAAGATATAACGCTTGCTTTATCTTTTGCATTTCCGATAATTTTTAAACCCTCAATTTCTAACATTTTTTTAGTAGCATAATTCAAAAGTTCATTTTCATATTCGGCAATATTTTCAATTCCAATACTGTTTACATAATTAATTGCTTCACCAAAACCAATAGCACCGGCAATATTCGGCGTTCCTGCTTCAAATTTAAAGGGGAGATAATTATAGGTCGTATTTTCAAAAGTAACCGTCATTATCATATCTCCACCGCTTTGATAGGGAGACATATTTTCCAAAATATCTTTTTTGCCGTATAAAGCACCAATGCCTGTAGGTCCATAAATTTTATGACCTGAAATAGCGTAAAAATCGCAATCTAAGGCTTGAACATCAATTTTCCTGTGTTGTACGGATTGCGCCCCGTCAATCAAAACTTTAGCTCCGAATTTATGAGCTTTATCTATGATTGTTTTTATAGGATTTACTGTTCCCAGTGAATTTGAAATATGAACAATCGAAACAAATTTTGTTTTTTCATTCAATAGCTTCTCAAATTCATCTAAAATAATATCACCATTATCATCGATTGGTGCGATTTTTAATTTTGCACCTTTTTCCCGACAAATAATTTGCCAAGGCACAATATTGGAATGGTGTTCCATTTCAGAGATAACAACTTCATCATTTTTTTGCAAATTTGCTCTGCCCCAAGATGACGCTACGAGATTAATAGCTTCTGTTGTGCCTCTCGTAAAAATTATTTCTTCAAAATTCTTAGCATTTATAAAGTTTTGTACTGTTTTTCGTGCATTATCATATTCTTCAGTTGAAGTTTTACTTAAATAATGAACAGCACGATGTATATTGCTATTTGTATTTTGGTAAAAATCCACAATTTTATCAATTACAACTTGCGGTTTTTGTGTAGTTGCGGCATTGTCAAAATAAATTAAAGGTTTACCGTGAATTTCTCTTTTTAAAATCGGGAAATCGGCTCTTATTTTTTTTAAATCAAATTTATTATTCATCTTTTTTTACCCATAGAGTTTTTATTTATAAATCATCAGTTTTAATTTCGTCTAATACATCACAGAAATATATATCATCAACAGCAAGACGCTCGGAGACTTGTCGTTTAATATCATTTCTAATTGCAGATATTCCAATAGTCTCAATAATTTCACTTGCGAAAGCATTCAAAAGTAATGACTTTGCCATTTCCTCACTAAGTCCTCTCGAACGAAGATAAAACATTGATTCTTTGTTCAAATATCCGGTAGTTGCACCGTGGCTACATTTAACATCATCGGCATTTATTACCAATTCGGGTTTTGAATTTATTCTCGCATCGTCAGTCAATAAAATATTTTTATTACTCTGAAAAGAATTTGTTTGTTGGGCATCAGGTCTTACTAAAACACTACCATTAAAAACCGCTCTGGATTTATCATCTAAAATCCCCTTATAAAATTCACGGCTATTGCATCTTGGGACGGCATGGTCAATAAATGTATGATTATTTACATAATTCTCATCGCTTATATAATAAAAACCGTTCAAATGAGCCTCTGCCGACTCTTCGGCAAACACAGTATTCAAATTATTTCTTATAAATTTTCCGCTTAATGAGATAGTTGAAGAAGTTAAAACTGAGTTTTTAGCTTGTTCAATTTGGGTTGTGCCGATATAATATGAATTGCCTTTATCATTTTGAATTTTATTAAATTGGAAATTAGAAGAAAATCCCGAAACAATTTCCGTTACCATATTGGTAAAAGCAGGATTGTCGCCAATTGTATGATAAGTTTCCAATATTTTTAACTCGCTGCACTGCCCCATAATAAATAAATTTCTTGGATTAGACATTACGGGACCTTGCCTTGTATCGCTTATAAATAAAACGTGTATAGGTTCCGGAATAGTAACTCCATTTGGTACATTTACATATATGCCATCGCTTGCAAAAGCAGTATTCATTGCAGTAAAGAAATCTTTATTATAGTCGGAATATTTAGCAAAATGCTTGTTTAGATTTGGAGCATTCCGCAAATCCGCCTTATGAAAACTTTCAATGATTATTTCTTCTCTCGGGTATCTGATTTTCGATAGCTTTTCCGAATAAACCCCATTTACAAATACAATCAAATTTTCGTTTAAATCAGGAATAATAAATGATGCAATATCTTTTTCGGATAAATCACTATCATTTTTATTAAAATTAAAATCAATCTCATTAAGAAAATTCAGATTAGTAAACTTCCAATCTTCATTTTTTTTAGTTGGTTGTGATAATTTAACAAAACTATTAAACGACTTTTTTCTAATTGAATGAATTTTAGTATTTTTTTGACCATTCAATCTATTTTCGAATTTACTAAATTCAGTTATTAATTTCGATTTAATATCTATAGACATCAGACATTCCTATTTTTTTATGAGTTATCAGCTTTTTGTTTAATATCGTCATATCCCTTTTCTTCCAATTCGAAGGCTAAGGATTTATCTCCTGTTTTAACGATTCTTCCGTTATACAAAACGTGGATAAAATCAGGAATAATATAATCCAATAATCTTTGGTAATGAGTAATTACAATATAAGCATTGTTAGCATTACTTAATTTGTTAACTCCGTTTGCAACAACTTTTAATGCGTCAATATCCAATCCGGAATCAGTTTCGTCGAGTATTGCAAGTTTTGGCTCTAACATTGCCATTTGAAATATTTCGTTTCGTTTCTTTTCGCCTCCAGAAAAACCCACATTAACAGACCTGTTCAAAAACTTTTGGTCGATTTCCACAAACTTTGCTCTTTCACGCATTAGTTTAAGAAATTCAACAGCACTTAAGGGTTCTAAACCTTGATGTTTTCTTTTCTCATTCATAGCGGTCTTCATAAAATTTGCATTTGATACGCCGGGAATTTCAACAGGATATTGAAATGCAAGAAATACACCCTCTCTTGCTCTGACTTCCGACGGCATTTCGAGAAGATTTTTACCAAGATATTCGATTTTGCCATCAGTAACTTCATAACCTTCATTTCCCGTTAAAACATTTGCCAATGTACTTTTGCCCGAACCGTTAGGTCCCATAATTGCGTGAATCTCACCCGGGTTTACTTCCAAATTTATACCTTTGAGTATTTGATTACCGGCAACGCTTGCTTTTAAATTTTCAATTTTTAATATAGACATTTTCTTATTTATTTTATCATTTAACATATTTATTTCATTTATCCAACACTACCTTCGAGATTGACCGAAAGAAGTTTTTGAGCTTCTACGGCAAATTCCATAGGTAATTTATTTAAAACTTCTCTTGCGTAACCGTTTACGATTAACGCAACAGCTTCCTCAGTTGATATTCCTCTTTGATTGCAATAAAAAATAATATCATCCGAAATTTTCGATGTTGTTGCTTCGTGTTCAACTACAGCAGATTTATTACTTGATTCGATATATGGGAAAGTGTGTGCCCCGCATTTATCACCAAGCAATAAAGAATCACATTGAGAGAAATTTCTTGCTCTCGAGGCCTTTTTATTTATACTTACTAAACCTCGATAACTGTTATTACTTTTCCCAGCCGAAATACCTTTGGATACAATTCTACTTCTGGAATTTTTACCTATGTGTATCATTTTTGTTCCGGTATCAGCTTGCTGGTAATTATTCGTCAAAGCAACGGAATAAAATTCACCTATTGAATTATCCCCTTTTAAAATACAACTCGGATATTTCCAAGTGATAGCAGAGCCGGTTTCAACTTGTGTCCAAGATATTTTTGCATTATCGTAGCAAATACCCCTTTTAGTAACAAAATTATAAATACCGCCTTTTCCGTCTTTATCACCCGGATACCAATTTTGGACAGTCGAATATTTTATTTCGGCATTTTTCATTGCAATTAATTCGACTATTGCCGCATGCAATTGATTTTCATCTCTCATCGGTGCTGAACAACCTTCGAGGTAACTTACATAACTTCCCTCGTCAGCAACAATCAAGGTTCTTTCAAATTGTCCGGTCATTTTAGCATTAATTCTGAAATATGTGGATAATTCCATTGGGCATCTAACACCAGGCGGAATATAAACAAAAGAACCATCACTAAATACAGCTGAATTTAATGTTGCAAAATAGTTGTCAGTAATTGGAACAACTGAGCCTAAGTATTTTTTAACCAAATCAGGATGATTTTGTATTGCTTCAGTCATAGAGCAAAAAATAATTCCCAATTCGGAAAGTTTTTCTTTGAATGAAGTGGAGACAGATACCGAGTCCATAACAGCATCAACTGCAACACCTGCCAAAGCCGCTCTTTCCTGTAAAGGGATACCGAGTTTCTCAAAAGTTTCCAAAATTTCAGGGTCAACTTCATCTAAACTTTTTGGAGCATCTTCCTTACTTTTAGGTGCTGAGTAATAATAAATATCTTGATAATCTATCGGAGGAATATTCAATTTTGCCCAATTGGGCATTTTCATTTTCAGCCATAATCGATAGGCTTTCAGACGCCATTCCAACATAAATTCGGGTTCCTTTTTTTTCTTGGAAATAAACCTTATTACGTCTTCATTTAAACCTTTCGGGGCAGTCTCATTTTCAATATCGGTATAAAACCCATATTTATATTCACCTTGAGTTACTTCCTCAGCAAATTTTTGATTTTCCTGCATTCATTACCTCATATAAGCTTCGTTAACATTTTTATATTTTGACATTTCTTCAATTGTGAATTTATTAAATAAATTATTAATTTCATCTTGAAGTTTTTGCATTGGATGTTTTATAGAACAAACTTTCATATTTTGACATTTAGAATAAACGTCATTTCCATAGCATTCAATTAAGTTAGGACTTTCATCAAGGGCATTAATTATATCCAAAACAGAAATATCGCATGGATTTTTCGCAAGTTTATAACCGCCTCTAATACCTTGTCTTGACTCGATTAAACCTTCTTTCATAAGCTTTTGCAAAGTCTTCGATAAAAACTCATAAGGAATATGAAGAGAATTCGAGATCTCTTTTGCAGACACATTTTCATCTTTTGAAGCAATGAAATCTATCGCAAGAATTCCATATTTTATTTTTTTCGAGAATTTCAGCATATAATTTATTTCAAATCATCAATTAATTCAATTGAAACTAACAACGTTTATAAAATACGACTATTGTAATCGGATTTAATTTTTTTGTTATTCTGTATCCATAATTTAGTTCATTCCTCGACTACGTCAGGTGTAAGGTAGAATTAGCCACATTAAGCATAGTCGAAGTGTGATTTTGGATTGTCATTCTGAACGTAGTGAAGAATCTCTTCTTCAACACACATCGTCATTCTGAACGTAGTTTCCGAAACCAGTTCGGAACAGAAAAGAATCTCCTCTTATTACACTTTGATCGCACATAAAAAGTAGATTCTTCGTTGCACTCAGAATGACGGAGAATATAGCTCATTCTGAACAAAATGAAGAATTTCTTCTTCTAATCACCATTGTCATTCTGAACGTAGTGAAGAATCTCCTCTTTACCCCCCCCCCTTTTTATCCCCTCTTGATAGAGGTGGAATCGCTTAATTCTTTTTTATTTCAGCAACGTAGTTGCGATATGTTTGTAGTTTAATATTTTTGAATGTTGTCATAGAGCGACGTAGTTGCGAAATATTACTGTTTTCTAATTTTCAATTTAAAATTTAAGAATTTAAAATCAATTTTCAATTTTCAATGAATTTTCAAATATCTTTTCTTTTATAATTTCAGCATTCAACTTTATGAACTTTCAACTTTCTACTAATGAATCAAATCAGGAATTCTATTGAAAAATAATAAAAAAGAAAATAAAATTGTTTAAAACATTAATCTGTTTAATCAAAATTTATTAATTTGTTTTTCTAAATATTTTAAGAAAATTAATAATTGGAAGATTGATGAAAATTAGTGGTTTTACAATGTCGAAAAATGCGGATAAACTTTATTATCCCGTGAAAGCTTCGATCTTATCAATTCTTCCAATTGTTGATGAATTTGTTGTTGCTTTGGGTGATTGTGATGCTGATGATAGAAGCAGAAAAGAAATCGAAAGTATTAAATCAGACAAAATAAAAATCATAGATACTGTTTGGGACATTGAAAAATATCCTCGCGGTATGGAACATGCTCATCAAACTGATATTGCAAAAGAAGCCTGCACAGGCGATTGGCTGATTTATTTACAAGCCGACGAAGTAATCCACGAAAAATATTTACCCATAATCAAAAAAAGACTCGAAGAACTTGTTGATGACAAAGAAGTTGATGGTTTTTTGCTAAAATACAAGCATTTTTGGGGTGATTATAAACATTATCATAAGTCTCACGGCTGGTATGCAAATGAAATACGTATTATTAGAAATGACCCTGAAATTCATTCTTGGGAATCAGCACAATCTTTCAGAAGAATACCTGATTTCGATTATTTGAATTATCGGCAACAGGAAGGGACTTACAAATTGAATGTTGCCAAAATTGATGCTTATGTTTATCATTACGGTTGGGTTAGACCTCCTCAAATGATGCAAGCCAAAAGACAAGCTTTTGACGTTAATCACAAAGGAAGTAAAAAAGCAAAAGAGTTATACGAAAAAGCACCTAAGAAATTTGATTTCGGTCCTTTAAATAAATTAGCTGATTTTAAAGGAACTCATCCTGCGGTGATGAAAGAATGGACTGATAAATTTGATTGGGCTGACGGGCTTCAATATTCGGGGAAACCTAATCCCTATCGTAAACCGGAAAAACACGAAAGATTAAGAAACAAAATTATTACTTTTATAGAGAGATTTATTTTGCACAAACAGATATTTACTTTTCATAACTACAATTTATTAAAAAATAAATAATTGAATTGAATAAGAAAATCAAAATAGCTTATGTTAGTCATTTTAGCCATCTTAGAATGGGTGGACAAAAAAGCATGGTGCATTTAATTGAAAATTTAGATAGAGAACAATTTGAACCTATTGCAATTTGCCCCGAACAGGGCGAACTATCACAAAAGCTTGAAAGTATTAATTGCCCTACTTTTTTCATTCCATTATACAGTTTAAATCCCAAAAATTACTTTTCACTTTTGACTAAAACTTATAGACAAATAAAAAAACTTATCATAGATGAAAAGGTTGATATAATACACCCTGATAGAGATGCCGACACATTGTTTTGCGGATTTGCCAAGAAGTCGGCGAATGTAAAAATGGTTTGGCATGTAAGAGTTAATGGTGGAAATACATTAGATAAATTGAATTTCTCTTTGTCCGATGGGGTTATCGGAGTATCCAATGCCGCAGGTAATAGATTTAAGGGTTTTAAAAATTTTGACAATAAATTCACTGTTATTTTCAATGGTGTTGATACGGAATTATTCAAACCCGTTGAAGATAAAAAGCAATTGAGAGATAAATTTAATCTTCCGAATGACAGATTTATTTTAATTTTTGTCGGTCAGATTAAGGAAGGTAAAGGCGTTTTTGATATTGCAAATGCTATGAAAATTCTAAAAGAAGAAAAATCTGGACTACCATTGATGCTTTATATAGGAACTGCAAAAGATGAAGAAACATCTACTAAATTAAAGACAATTATTGAAGAGAACAACTTGGAAAATGATGTAAAATTTATTTCTCAGCAGAAAAATATTCAAGAATGGATGCAAGCATCAAATGCTTTGATTATTCCTTCTTATGAAGGTGTAGAAGGTATGCCTCGAGTTCTATATGAAGCAATGGCTTGCGGTATAGTCGGTATTGGAAGCGATACTTCGGGTGTACGCGAAACGATAACTAAAGAAAGCGGTATCTTAGTTAAAGAAAAAAATCCTCGCTATATTGCCCGACAAATAAAATTGCTGATGGACGATAAGGATTTATATAATTATCTCAAAAAAAATGGCAGGAAAAGAGCGGTTGAATTTTTTGATATAAGAATTCATACTCGTGAAGTTGAGAATTTCTATAAACATATTCTTTTGCAAAAAGAAGATATTATTACTCCTTATTGCAAACTTTCTAAAGCATCGGAGATTTGTTAAATAATCATTAGAGCAGTTTAAAGAATGAAACTTGCATTTGTAAAAATAAGAGATGATTTAACATCAATAAAAATCAGGTCTGACCAAATGGCTCAAGCTCTCAATACTTTAAGTTTGATGTCAAGTGATGAAAGAATAAATAAATTTGATGTGATTATTTATGTCAAATATCCCGATACGATTGAAAATATGGAGAAGAGAAAAAAACAGGGAATAATTCAAATTATTGATTCTATTGATAATTTCAATTTTGTTGAATTCGATAAGAGAAAAGATTTAATTGATGGTTTTATTGCTTCATCAGTATCTCATAAAATCTTGCTTCAATCCAAATATGATATGCCAATTCAGAATATTCCCCATCATCATTCTAATTTTTCTGGCAGAAGAATTGAAATTAAAAATACAAATGATTTGATTTTAGGATATATTGGAGATAAAACTCATTACAAGAAAGTTAAATTTTTGGAGAAATATTTTGATAATATTTACAAAGATGTTAAATACAAAAATCTTGAAGAATCTTATTTATCAATTGATGTCGGTTATGCTTATAGAATTGATAAAATGAAAATGAAGTATAATAGTAGTTTAAAATTGCTGAATTATATGAGCTATGGTATTCCTTCGGTTCTTAATTTCGAGTTAGGCTATTCTGAAATTGGCAATCACGGTGAGCATTGTCTATTTGTTAATTCTAAAGATGATTTAATTGAATCGTTGAAATATCTTATGTCAAATTACGAGTTGAGAAAAAAGATAAGCGATGCAGGATATAAGAAAGCACAAGATTTTCATATCGACAAGATTGCTAAGAAATACAAAGATTTTTTACGAAAAATTTATTCGATTGAATTATTATAATTTCCAATAAATTCTTCTGCTAAAGAAATATAATTTTTAGCTACTGTTTCAATATTATGATTCTCAATTATCCACTGCCTTTCCCAGAGAGAATTATCTTTAATAGCTTTTTTTAACTCTCTTCTCAACGAAAACAATGATATATGCTCTTTTAATGCTCTTCCTGTATAGTTTTGAGTTTTTGAAATATTAACTTTATCTTTTGTTAATAATCCATCCATACCAAAGTTTGAATAAGGTCTTTTATCTGCAACTATAACTTTTTTCCCACAAGCTAAAGCTTCCATAGCTGTTCTGCCCAATCCGAGAACGATATCCGCCCATTCAATATCTTCGACTACGTCATCTCTGCGATTTCGTTTCCTCCCGATACGTCTATATCGCAATCCCAAACTATAAGAAGCTAAACGTAATAAAAAAGACAAATTACTTTTGGAACTGCTGGAATACAAAACATGCTTTTTCTTTTTTGAGTTATTTATTTCAGAGAACTTTTGTAAATCAATTCCATTATAAATAACATTCGGTTTAAAATCTTTGTAATATTTTGCCACACCATCAGATACAGCAACGTAAATATCCATATTGTCAGCTGGCTTTTCTAATTTATGAAAAATGCCGTGTGTTGTATATATCTTGCATTTGGCTATAAATTCATCGGAAATAGTATTATTGTGATTATATAAAATTAAATCAAATTCTCCTTGAGGTTCGTCAATGATGGTTGCAAATTCGGACATCATATTAGAAACATTTCCTTGTTTTGGAGTATAGACAAAAACTTTATGATTTTTTGATAATTCCTTAGCTAAAGTGTAACAATAAGTTTCAGACCCGCGAAAATCCATCAATGCATGATTCGTAATTAATATTTTATATCCATTTTTCATATTGAAATTTAAAATAATTATAGGAAATATGCAAAATAAATAATGCCATTTAACAAGTTCTTTCCAACAAATCAAAAAAACACATTATTTTAACAGAATTAATTTTTCTCAATTTAAAAAAATTGCTAAGTTTGTGGCTTAGCAATGTTGAAAATTAGCTAAAAGTTTAATAATAAATTGATTAAGTGTTTATAGGAATAAGTTTATGTATAAAATTGTTGAATCAAGATTTTTGGGACCCGATGTAAAATTGCATCGAATAGAAGCCCCGAAAATAGCAAAAAAAAGAAAAGCCGGGCAATTTGTAATAATCAGGACAACCGGAAAGGGTGAAAGAATCCCCCTGACTATTGCAGATTCAAACATCGAAGAAGGTACAATCACAATAATTGCGCAAGGAATTGGTAAAACAACAAGACAATTAAATGATATGGAAGCCGGCGACCATTTACACGACGTAGTCGGACCACTCGGACATCCTTCGGAAATAGAATATTTCGGTACAGCCGTAAGTATCGGGGGTGGTGTAGGAACTGCTATTGCTTATCCTACTGCCAAAGCTTTGAAGGATGCCGGTAACGAAGTTATTAGTATTATCGGTGGTCGTTCTAAAGAATATGTGATTCTGGAAGACGAAATGAAAGCTGTTTGCGACGAAGTTTATCCTACAACAGATGATGGAAGTTACGGTTATCACGGTTTTGTTACACAAAAATTACAAGATTTAATTGACAGTGGCAAAAAATTAGATTATGTTCTTGCCATAGGTCCTATCCCTATGATGAAAGCTGTTGCCGATGTAACGAGACCTTACGGAATTAAAACTGTTGTTAGTTTGAACCCTATAATGGTTGATGGTACGGGAATGTGTGGAGGATGCCGGGCATTGGTTGACAACAAAGTTGTTTTTGTATGTGTTGACGGTCCGGAATTTGATGCTCATAAAGTTGATTTTTCGGTTTTAACCAAAAGAAATAGAATGTATTTAAAAGAAGAAAAACAATCTTTGGAAGAATATAATCATCAATGCAAATTACACGAAGCAATGAAGGAGGTTGAGAATGACTGAGTTAACAAATAAAGAAAGATTGAAGATTCCGAAACATTTAATGCCTGAACAAGACCCCAAGGAAAGAGCTACTAATTTCTGCGAAGTTAATTTGGGCTATGATATAAATACAGCAATGGAAGAAGCTTCGAGATGTCTTGATTGCAAAAAACCGTTTTGTATTGATGGCTGTCCTGTCCATATAAACATTCCAGGATTTATTAAACAAATCGAAGCAGGTAATTTCAAAGAAGCCGCTTCTATTTTGAAAAAAGATAATGCCTTACCAGCAGTTTGCGGTAGAGTTTGCCCACAGGAAGAGCAATGCGAATTAGTTTGCACTGTTGGAAAAAGCAAAAAACAACCTTCTGTTGCTATTGGTTATCTCGAAAGATTTCTTGCCGATTGGGAAAGGGAAAATATTGGTTTGCAGAAACCAGAGCTAAAACCGAAAACAGGCAAAAAAATTGCAGTAGTTGGTGGTGGTCCTTCAGGTCTTAGTTGCGCAGGTGATTTGGTTCAAATGGGACATGATGTAACTGTTTTTGAAGCATTGCACGAAATCGGGGGTGTTCTTATGTATGGTATCCCCGAATTTAGATTACCAAAGAAGATTGTGCAAGCCGAAGTTGAAGGTTTACGTCAGCTTGGTGTCGATTTTAGGACTAATCAAGTTATTGGTATGACTGATACTGTTGATGAATTACTTGAAGAATATGATGCTGTTTTCTTGGGTGTTGGTGCAGGATTACCTTATTTTATGAATATACCCGGTGAGCATCTTAATGCAGTTTATTCTTCTAATGAGTTTTTAACAAGAGTCAACTTAATGAAAGCTTATGATTTTCCAAATAGTGATACTCCTATGTTTGATATTATGGGTAAGAATGTTGCTGTTTTCGGTGGTGGGAATACTGCTATGGACTCCGTAAGAACTTCATTGCGATTGGGTGCCAAAAGAGCTATGATTATGTATCGTAGAACAGAAAAAGAAATGCCTGCTAGAGTTGAAGAAGTTAAACACGCAAAAGAAGAAGGTGTTGAGTTTTTACTCTTGCATTCACCTACTGAGTTTTATGGTGACGAAGATGGTTGGTTAAAAGGTGTCAAACTTCAAGAAATGGAATTAGGCGAACCTGATGCTTCCGGCAGAAGAAGACCCGTTCCCATTGAAGGTGCAGTAAAAGATATCGCGATTGATGTTGCTGTTGTTGCTATTGGTAATGGCTCCAATCCTATTATAAGTAATACAACACCGGATTTGAAAGTAAATAAATGGGGTAATATCCTCGTTGACGACGAAACAATGAGATCCAATAAAAAAGGTGTTTTTGCCGGAGGCGATATTGTTACCGGCGGTGCAACAGTTATTTTAGCGATGGGTGCCGGTAGGAAAGCGGCAAAAGCTATTGACGAATATTTGGCAAATCCTGAAATTTGGTAATTCCTATTATTTTTTTGATAATCTGGAATTTAAATATTTTGGTGTTAATACATAAATCCGATTGATAAAATTCAATCGGATTTTGTAATTTGTGGAAAAACAAAAATATATTGTTTGGAATAATATTTGATAAGCATTATATTAATATATTATTAATAGTTTAAATGGATATAACTATGTTATCCTTACATGAAGAACTTTTATTAATCGCATTAAAAGATGAAAAAGGAACTATTTTGTTTACTTCTGCAACTGTTTTGCCTTTTGCTCTTTTGGGCGCGGTTTTAGAAGAATTATTCCTTGCGAATAAAATTGATTACGATGGTTCTAAAATTCTAATTATTGACAAATCGTCAACCGGTAATAAATTTTTTGATAAAATATTAAATATATTGCCTGATGCCGGTGATGATATTAAATTAAAAAAAGCACTTTTAAAACTTAATAAAAAAGTTAAAGATATTAAATTGAAAACAATTAAACATCTTGTAAATAAAGGTGTTTTAAGGGAAGAAAATTCTAAAGTTTTGGGCTTGTTTTCTAAAAAAACTTTTCCTACATTAAATACTCAACCCGAGAAAGAACTTAGACAAAAAATAAGGGATAATATATTAAAAGAAGAATCTCCTGAAGAAAGATTATCTGCTTTGTTTGGATTAATTCAAATAAGTCAATTACTCGAGGACGTTTTTAATCAAGATGAAATTCCGCAAGCTAAGAAAAGACTAAAGGATATTTTCGAACGGACAAATCAAGGTGATGCTATTCCCGAAAAAAATGCCAGATTTATTAGGGACTTGAATGCAAATATTACTGAAGTTACTGCTACTGGTGGTTCTCTATAATTTGTTTTTATTAGATGTGATTTTATCTAAAAAAATAATTTTAGTACAATATTTTTAAGTCCCGATAAATTTTGAATCCTGATTTTAAAATATTCTCAAGCCTGTATTTTTCTTATAATAATCTAAAATATTTGACTAACTTTGTAGTTTATGAAAAATAGCAATATTTTAATTAAAATTTGTTTAAGAAATAAAATATATGTTTAATAGAATTATGGTTCTTTAAATTATGAAATATAAATATTTATATCGGGCTTTGGGCTTTGCCGCTTTTCTAATTGCATTTATCACTTTTTATTTAACAGTTCAACCTAGTGTTCCTTTTTGGGATTGTGGTGAGTTTTCTGCCGCTTCTGTTTGGCAACAAGTTCCTCATCCTCCCGGAGCACCACTATTTCTAATGATTGGTAAAATATTTCATCTGATAATTCCATTTGGTGATTTCGGTTGGAGGATTAACCTTGTTTCAGTATTATCAAGTGCTTTTGTTATCTGGCTTTTATATTTGATTTCAGTAAAAGTCATTATGAATTTAAGATCTGAACCCTTCAAGAATTTAGCAGAAGAATTAGCTACTTATGGTTCGGCTTTTATAGGTTCATTAGCATTGATTTATAGTGATACATTTTGGTTTAACGCCGTTGAATCCGAAGTTTATGCAATGTCTGCGTTATTTGTGGCTTTGATAACTTATTTAATGATGAAATGGAATGAAGAAGCTGATAAACCGGGTCATGAACGGTATTTGTTATTGATTGCATACCTTATAGGATTATCTACCGGTGTTCACTTATTGGCTATTTTGACAATCTTCTCATTAGCATTAATTGTATATTTCAGAAAATATCAATTCCATATTAAATCATTCTCTATCACTGTTGTTCTATCAGTTGTCGTATTTGGAATTATCTATCCGGGGATTGTCAAATGGTTGCCTGCTATGCTTGACGGTAGTCTTCTTTTTAAGAATGATTGCAAAGAGCATATTGTACAGAATGTTCCTGCTGTTACCTTTTTAGCTATTCTAATGATCGTAGCGGCAATATTCTTATTCTGGTGGTCAATCAAAAAAGATTTTCCTATTTTAAAACTCATTACTTCCTCATTTCTTCTTTTATTAATTGGATATAGTACTTATACGCAAATTTTGCTTCGTTCAAATGCTAATTCTCCAATGAACGAAAATGAACCAAAAAATTTACATTCTCTAACTTCATATTTGGGACGAGAACAATACGGAGATGCTCCAAATTGGCCCCGCAGATACCAAACAGATGATTATTATACGAGGAATTACAACAAAAAAGATGAAAATGGTAAATATGTTTATGGAGAATGGATTCCACCGGCAAGAGTTGATACAAGATGCAAAGATGAATCAAAAGTTTACTCTATGCCTAAATTTTTGAAAACTAATTTTTCCGGTGAAATTAATTATTTGTTTAAATACCAAATTTATCATATGTATATTAGGTATTTCCTATGGAATTATATGGGTAGGACGAGTGATATTCAAGATTCACCAGAGGCTTTTGATGGTCAAGCTATTGCAGATAGAATAAATTACAAAATGGGCTATGCCGATATTTATCCTATTCGGTTTTATGCATTACCATTACTATTTGGCTTATTAGGACTTTTCTTCCATTTCTGGAAAGATCCGAAAATGGCATTTGCTTATTTGGTAATGTTTTTATTTATGGGTGTACTCGCCGCAATTGCTCAAAATCAGCAAGAACCCCAACCAAGAGAAAGGGATTATTTCTATACCGGTTCATTTTTCGTCTGGAGTATGTGGATTGGTATAGGTGTATATTTCTTGATAGATTGGATTGGCAAACAACGATACAAAGTCTCACAAGTAATTGCAATATTACTTATTGCCTTATTATTAGTTCCTGTTAATATGGCTGCCGGCGGTTGGAAAATGCACGATAGATCCGGGAACTATATTCCTTTTGACTATTCTTATAATATTTTACAAAGTTGTGATAAAGACGCAATTGTATTTACTAACGGTGATAATGATACTTTCCCTGTTTGGTTTTTGCAAGATGTAGAAGGTGTCAGAAGAGATGTCAGAGTCGTCAACCTTAGTCTTGGTAATACATTGTGGTATATAGACCAACTTAAAAACAGAGAACCTTGGGGAGCAAAGAAAATTCCTTTATCTTTTTCAAATGAAAGTTTGCAAGTAGATGAAGGTGATGACAGAGCTTTGGCTTATGATTTCGGTGAAGCCCAAGAAATTACGATTCCTGTTCCAAAAGATGTTATGAGAAAATATACTAATGACCCTAGAATAATCGAATCCGGCAAAATGACTTTTACTTTTACCGGCAAACCTTATACAAAAAAAGCTAATAAACAGATTTATCTTATTAGGGTACAAGATAAGCTTATTTTAGATATTTTGAGGCAAGTCAAATGGCAACGTCCTGTTTATTTTTCTTCAACAGTTGGTCAAGATGCATTCAGTGGTTTACAACCTTATTTCAGAAATGAAGGTATGGTAATGCGAATTTGTCCTGTTAAGCAAAGGTCTTCTTACGCCGATGCAATTGACGAAAGTATAATGACAAAAACATTACTTAATGTTGATAATTCAAATAATTTCCATAAGGAACAGCATTATGGATTTAAACTCAGAAATTTAAATAATATGAGTGTGTTTTACGATCAAGTTCATAGAAGACTAATGACAAATTATCGTTCTTTATATACAAATTTCGCCGCATATTATATGCAGAACAATAGAGATGTATCCAAAGCAGGAGCTATACTTGATACACTCAATAAATATATTTCAATTACACAGTTCCCATTACCTTATGAAATTGAATACCGTATGGCGAGAATTTATGGTGCCTCGGGAGATTCTTTGAAAGCTCACGAATTTTTAGATATGACATTGAAATCTTGTAAAAAGATTATATCTTCTCAAGATATAAGACAAGATTCCAAATATTATGAGCTTACAGGTCGTTCCTATGGTCCGTTCCGCATTGCTTCAGATGTTTACAGGCAATTAGGAGATTATGATTCCGCTCGGGAAATGCTTCAACAACTAAGTGGGCAGATGAGACAAGTTGTTGAATCTATGAGAAATAATCCCGCTTATCAAGAGAATGTGCAAAAAGTATCTTATGCAATGTATGATTTACAGACTAATATCGATGAATTGAGTATTGATGAGTTGAAAGATAAGGGCAAAATAAAAGAAGCTTATGATAAAGCTCTTGAAATTGCAAATAAATATGCAAATTCTCCCGACCCGAATCTTAAATTTATGAAGCGATATATTGATGAAAAGGTCAATGAATTAGCAAAGGAATTAGGTATTGATAAAAAAGCAGAAAACTAATAAGTAATAATTCGGGACTATCCTCATCGGGGATAGTCCCTTTATTTTAAAACGATTGATTATTTTATGCCGGAATTATCCTTAATAATACCAGCTTATAATGAAGCAACAAGGATTGTTAAATCTTTAAACAAAGCTATTGATTTCCTTGAAAACAATAATTTTGATTTTGAGATTATTGTCGTTGATGACGGTTCCGATGACAATACTAATGATGCAATTCTTCAATTCGGCGATAAAGTAAAAGCAATTCAGCAGACGGGAAACTTTGGCAAAGGTGCCGCTGTTAGAACGGGAATGCTCGCCGCAAAAGGCAAAGTTAGATTATTCAGCGATGCAGATTTTTCCACTCCGATTTACGAGGTTTTCAAATTGCTCGATAAAATTAATAAAGGTGCTGATATTTGTATTGGTAGTAGAGCAATTGATAGGTCAATGGTCAAAGAGCATCAACCTTTTTACCGTGAATATATGGGCAGAATATTCAATAAATTTGTGCAAACATTGATTATAAAAGGTATTACAGATACTCAATGCGGTTTCAAAGCTTTCACGGAAAAGGCGGCGAATATGATTTTCCCAAAAGCAAAAATAAACGGTTTTAGTTTTGATGTCGAGTTACTTTTTCTTGCTAAAAAGCAAGGTTTAAAAGTCGAACAAGCGGCTGTCGAGTGGTATAATGACGAAAGAAGCACAGTGAATCCCATCAAAGATTCTACAATGATGTTCATAGAACTTTTTAAAATTCGTAAATTGCATAAGTGAAAAGATTATTCGTTTCACATCAAAACCTAACCGTACCTTGTGTTTTGATTATATTAAACTTCCTATTGTTTTATAAATTTTGATTCCCAAACCTGTAAATTATTTTTTATGACAATAAAATAAACGCCAGCTGATAAAACGGACACATTAACAGGTATATTATTTTCATTTTTGTCATTTTTTTAGGTACTCTAAATATTACTTATTAAAAAAGAATAAATAGTCGTCCCTGAAAAAGCAGTTAAGTACAAGTAATAATAA
>CAZVPQ010000004.1:0-20436 GCA_964628675.1 uncultured Hyphomicrobiales bacterium
TTGAGGAAGTAAAGCAAATTGGCTAACTTTAGCGGCAACAAATAGCATAGCGGCACCATTAGGACAAGAAGCGACACAGGCTCCACAACCGATACAAGCGGCGGCATCCATAGCTAAATCAGCTTTTACTTTTGAAATCGGTGTTGAATGTGCATCGGGAGCTTGTCCTGTTCTAACAGTAACAAATCCTCCGGCTTGCATAATCCTATCAAAAGCAGTCCTATCAACAACCAAATCCTTAATAATTGGAAAGGCTTTAGCTCTGAACGGTTCAACATAAATCGTATCGCCATCTTTGAACTTGCGCATATACAATTGGCAAGTTGTTGTAGCTTTTTCAGGTCCATGCGGGATACCATTGATAACCATAGAACAAGCCCCGCAAATTCCTTCACGACAATCGTGGTCAAAAGCAACAGGCTCTTTGCCTTCTAATATTAATCGCTCATTCAAAACATCAAACATTTCAAGAAATGACATGTCTTCAGATACTTCATTCATCTGATATTCAACAAATGCACCTTTTGTTTGAGCGTTTTTTTGTCTCCAAATATGCAAGGTAATTTTCATTATTTATAACTCCTTACAGCTAATTTTACATTTTCAAATTCAAGTTCTTCCTTATGACGTTCAGGTTTCTTTCCATCTCCTTTATATTCCCAAGCCGCAACATGTTGGAAGTGTTCATCATCACGTTTTGCCTCGCCATCTTCGTATTGATACTCTTCACGGAAATGAGCTCCACAGGATTCTTCACGCTCCAAAGCGTCCCAAGCCATAACCTCCGCAAATTCAAGGAAATCACCAACTCTATCGGCTTTTTCCAAGGCGCTGTTTAAGTCTTCACCGGTTCCGGTAACTTTAACGTCTTGCCAAAATTCTTCTCTTAATTTAGGAATTTCCTCAAGAGCCTTTTCTAATCCTTTTTTGTTTCTTGACATACCAACATAATTCCACATAATATTTCCTAATTCTCTATGGAATTGAGTCGGTGTTCTTGTACCATTAATAGTTAGCAATTTATTAATTCTATTTCTAGCATCTTCTTCGGCTTTTTTAAATTCAGGATGATCAGTATCTATTTTTCCCAATTTATTCTTAGCGAGGAAATCACCGATTGTATAAGGAATAACAAAATATCCGTCTGCTAAACCTTGCATCAATGCACTTGCTCCAAGTCTATTGGCTCCATGGTCAGAGAAATTGGCTTCTCCTAAAACATGCAATCCGGGTATAGTTGTCATTAAATTATAATCAACCCAAGTTCCACCCATAGCATAGTGAGAAGCAGGATAAATCATCATAGGTTCTTTGTATGGGTCTGTACCCATAATTCGTTCATACATTTCAAGCAAGTTGCCATATCTTTCGGTTATCGTTTTTTTACCTAATCTTTTAATTGCATCTCTTAGATCCAGATAAACGGCAAAACCTGTTTTATTGACCCCTTTACCGGCATCACAAGCTTCTTTTGCAGAACGAGAAGAAATATCTCTTGGTGCCAAGTTACCAAAGCTCGGATATTTTCTCTCGAGATAATAATCTCTATCTGTTTCCGGTATCTCATTCGGTGGTCTCTTGTCATTTTTATCCTTTGGCACCCAAATTCTACCGTCATTCCTTAGAGATTCACTCATTAAAGTAAGTTTTGATTGATGTTCGCCACCGGCAGGAATACAAGTAGGATGTATCTGAGTATAACAAAGATTAGCCATATATGCACCTTTCTTATATGCTTTAAATGCCGCAGTAACATTGCAATCCTGAGCATTAGTAGAAAGGAAAAACACATTGCCGTAACCTCCGGTTGCCAAAACAACGGCATCTCCTGAATGTGATTCGATTTTTCCGTTAACCAAATTACGGGTTACAATACCTCTTGCAAATCCATCAATTACGACAAGTTCCATCATCTCAACACGAACGTGAGATTTAATCTGTCCTAATCCAATTTGACGAACTAATGCGGAATAAGCTCCCAAAAGGAGTTGCTGTCCCGTCTGACCTCTTGCATAAAATGTTCTCGAAACTTGAGCTCCACCAAATGAACGATTAGCTAAGTACCCACCGTATTCGCGTTGGAAAGGCACACCTTGTGCAACGCATTGATCAATAATATTGTTACTTACTTGTGCTAATCTATAAACATTAGCTTCACGCGAGCGAAAATCTCCACCTTTGACAGTATCATAAAACAGACGCCAAATACTATCGGCATCGTTTTGATAATTTTTAGCGGCATTAATACCGCCCTGTGCGGCAATACTATGCGCCCTTCTCGGACTGTCGTTAAAAGTAAAAGTTTCTACATTATATCCCATTTCGGCAAATGACGCAGCAGCTGATGCACCGGCTAACCCGGTACCAACTACTAATATTTTATACTTTCTTTTGTTAGCAGGATTTATCAATTTCATTTCAAAACGGTGTTTATCCCATTTATTTTGAATTGGTCCTGAAGGTATTTTAGAATTTAAATTCATACAGCACCTCCTACCAATCCTAACCAGATAGAAATTGGTATTGATATGAAACATAATGCAATTAATATAGAAAAGAAAGGACCACTTGCTCTAAAGAATCCATTGTATTTCTGATGGTTTAGACCAAGAGTTTGAAAAGAACTTTGGATAGCATGATTTAAATGAAAACCCAATAAAATCATTGCAATAATATAAATTATCGCTATTAATGGATTTTGGAAATCTTTAATGACCATTGAATATGCATCCGGCCTTTGGAAAAGAACAACATCATCTTCTTGTTGTAATCCTTTGCCTTTGTAATTTAAAGTTTTCAATCCCTCATTTTCATTATTGTTCCCTTCGAATACTGCAGCTTTGTTTGAATAATACTCAGGATTATTTTTACTGAAATTAGCAGCATCAATAGTTCCCGTAGTAAAATGCAACAAGTGGAAAAGAAGAAAAGCAAAAATCAAAATACCTGTCCAAATCATAGTTCTTCCAGTCAAACCCGCTTTTAAGTATTTTCTTACTTTGTATCTTCCTTTTGCTGTCCAGTTAATATATTTTAGACGTATCAAAGAAATTATATGTAATACTAAAGCAAGAATAAGAAATATTCTTATCATCCACAGCACATCACCAAGCCCTTGCAAAAAATGAGCGTAAGCATTAAATGTTTCTTGCCCCAAAAAGATCTGCAAATTTCCAATTGCATGACCCATTAGAAACAAAAGCAATATAATACCTGTAACTGCCATTACCACTTTACTTAATATCGTGGACTTAAGATAACCAAATAAAATTATTATACCTCTATTCATAACACCTTTATTTATTGTTAATAAAATATTAATTAAAAACTAAATATCAATTTTCAAACAGCTTAAAGATTAACTAAATTTATAATTAGTTAAGCTAAATATTATAAATAAGTATTTTTTTATTAACACTGAAACCAAATATTTTAACGATATTTCTATTTTTGAAAAGTTTTGCTTCATCTAATTCTACACCATTCATACGCTATATCATCAGCATTTTTGTTATTATTTTTTTATTGTTAAAAAATTGATTGGAAACTACGAAAAACTCAATTCATTTACAAAATTATTAAGATAATTTCATTATCATTTTTTTGTTTTTTTTGAGACCTTTTTGCTTTTTATGTGTCATTATAAATATAGGGTTGATAAATTACTTTGTGGTTTATATTTTGGAGAAATATTATGTTTAAAGATTTACGTTATTACAATTTGTTTTTAACTATTGTTGTTTTCTTTTTTGCTGTTGTTTCAATGTCATTAGCACAGCAAAGAGGGAAATTTAATCAAACTGTTAATGCTAACGGTTGGTCGGGCAATGTTGAGTTCTTTGCCGCTAATTCAAATTCACCGCAAGCACTGATAATAGGTTTGCATCCTTACCAATCCCCCGCTTGGGGTATCAGAGATATGCTCCAACAGTCGGCAGAAAATTATCAAGCAATCGTTGCTTGTCCCGATGGCGATGATAATACTTTAGGTGATGCGGTATTGCCTTTGATACAATGGTGCAAAGAAAAATATAATATCGACGAAACTAAAATCATCTTGACCGGATATTCCGCAGGTGGTCAAACTACATTCATTGTAGGACCTCAAAATTATCAACTATTTCGTGGAATTATCGGTATCGCATCTGCAAATAGTTATTATTTAACTCAACAAGCAGTTGATAATCTCGGAATTGGTATTATTTGCGGTACTGCCGATGCAAGTCATTATTCTACCTGCCAATCGGTTTCGCAAATGATTGAAAATATGGGTGGCAATGTAAAATTTATTTCAGTTGACGGTGTTGATCATACAGGTCCCTATTATTTCAGTTCCGAATTTACAGACGATTGGGACGAATGCTACGATTTCATTATGTCTATCGTTCCCAAACCTGCTCAGATAATTTTGCAATCGCCTGAAAACAGAAGTGAGGATTTGGATATTCCAATCACTTTTACTTGGAATGCCGATGCTAATTCGGATTCTTACGAAATGGAACTTTCTGATGATGATGGAATTATCGACGTTAAAACACCAACACAGAATAGTATAACTTTAAATAAATCTTTGGAAAAAGGGATTAATTATTTTTGGCGTGTGCGAGGCGTTAATAGTAGTAGCGAAGGTCCTTGGTCTAATCGATGGTCTTTTTCTACGAAGCCTCTAGCTCCGACAGCCGCTGTAACTTTAATTGAACCTGTTAATAATGCAGAAAACATAAAAACAACTTTCGTGTTCAAATGGCAGTCTGTTGAAGGAGCAACTGCTTATAATTTCCAATTATTGGACGAAAATGATGAAATTGTTCAAGACAAGAAAGGTATTGAATCATCAGATACTCTCGTCAGAACTGTGATAGGTGATTTGCAATCAAAAACAATTTATAAATGGAAAGTACAAGGTATAAATTCGGGTGGAGAAGGTCCTTGGTCTGAAATTTGGCAATTTACAACAGCTCCGGCTTCTCCAACTGATGTTGTTGAAGATATTTTTCCTGAAAACAATGCAAAAGACATACCTACAATATTAACTTTATCTTGGAATAAAGTCGATAAAGCCACAAAATATCACTTGCAATTATTAGAATATGGCTCCGAAAATTTCGTAGTCAATGATTCAAATATTACGGCGATAGATGATAATGATACGATTACTTATACTACTGAAGAATTATCCGGTAAACAAATGTACAAATGGCGAGTTAGCGGTCTTAATGATGGTGGCGAAGGTCCTTGGTCAAATTATAGAATTTTTACTACTTGGGACCCAACTGATGTAATAGACATAAATGATATTAGTAATATTAATGTCAAACCAAATCCAGCTAATTACTTATCAATAATAAATATTACTCTAAACAACAATGCAAAAACTCAAATTGATATAATAGATATTTCCGGAAGGATTATCAGAAATGCAATTAATAAATTTATGGAAAAAGGCAATTACTCTTTGAAATTAAATTTAGTGGATATCGAAAGCGGTTATTATTTCTTAAAATTACAATCGGGTAATAGTATTAAAGTTGTTCCACTGATTGTAATTCACTAAATTTTTATATTGCAGCAAAGTTATAATCTTATATTAAATTATAGCTGGGAATAATTATATCTGCTCCCATTCTGTTCGGCGGAATGGGAGTTTTTTTAATCAAAATCCAACTCTAAAACACCTTGCCTTGGATAAACAATTTCGCTATTAGATGTTATAGTTTTGATAGTTAATTCTATTTTATTGCTCCCATCTTGAAATATGCTTTCAGGAAATGCGAACTCAATAATATCTTCTTTAGCGTATTCAAAGTAACTGAGATGAACATCAGTACTTCTACATTTTATTAAAATTCCTGTTGATTTGATAATGAACTCAAAATTCAAAGGTTTTAAAAAATTAAATTCAATTCTTTGTCCGTTTTTCAAATTTTGTGTTGTATCGCAACGGAAAATAATTTTCCCTTGACTCTTAGCATACCAAACCCTATGCAATATTTCGCCTATTTGGTGCATAGCAGACATTGAAGCCGAAGCATCAAAATAACCGGCATCATTCCATTTTTCGGAATCAGAGATTTTGCCGTCAATTATTGGCAATACTTCGCCCCTTTGCTTGACAATACTTTGCTTTTCGAATTGTTGGCTTATAGGCATTTTTACAATTTCAGGAACATCTAAATCTAATATTTTATATATCTTGGCAATATGCCATCTAAACATAATGTCAAAATCATTTTTATTTTCTGCTATATGTTCATCACCATACCACCAAAACCAGTCCGAACCCTCAGCAATATAAATTTCTTCCATAGCTTTATTAAAAGTATCAATGTTGACTTTCTCCTTACTCTTAGAAACAATATCTCTTGCATTAGCCAGCATTGTCCATGCTTTTAATTCTTCTTGGTGTCCAATCCATATTTTAAAATTAGCATTAATCCAAGAGCCGGCTTGTATATGATTTATTGAGTGGAACTTATTGCTTCGGTAATTAGAAGCTTCGGAGAATGTAACAGTTTTCATATCATCGGAATCACTTAAAATGGCAAATAATTCTCTAAGAAAATGTATCCCGTTCTCATGATAAAATTCCCAGCAATTTTCACCATCTAAAATTATAGGAACAACAGCTTCATCAAGAGATTCTTCGCCAAATTTATCAATTATATCTCCTCGTATTTGTCTCAATCTATTACAAAAATCATTTGCGGCATCTTTTTGATTCCAACGGGAGTAAACAAATCCAATTAAATCTGATAGTTGATGGTCTCGAAAGAAAATTGATATTTCTCCTTTGTCTGATTTATATTTTACTGGGAAATATTTCATAAAAGGATTGTATTTCTCTTTAAGAGTATTGGCTAATACTTCTTCATCACTTGCAACCCAATTAACGGAAGACCCTATCATTAAATTTAGAACTTCATCGGAAATGGAACCTTCGGAGGGCCACATTCCAGTCGGTCTATAATTAAAATTACTTTCATAATAATCCAAAGCTTTGTTAATTTGTGCTTGAGCATCTTCAGGATGTTCGAAAATCTTTTCCGGCATATCGCAATCAGGTATGGATTCCAATGCGGATTTGGAATTGCATAATAAAGGTAAAATAGGATGATTCAAAGGTGTTGCACTTAATTCCACTTGATCCAAACTTTTCAACATCATTAATTGATGTTTGATTTGATTTAGTATTTCTAAGTGTAACTCAAGAACAACCTTTTTTTCCTGTTCATTAAAATCTTTGCCTTTTTCAAATAATCTGTTTATTACCGGACGTTTACGGGAGGACGGTCCAAACCAAGTTAGGTTGTACCATACTTGAATATCAAGCCAATCTTGTGGGTCAAAATTGTTTAGAGCTTTTTCTTTATCCCTGCTTAGAATATATAATTCATAATATTTCGGATAAGGTTTTATCATATTATCTACATTGCAAAGGAAAAATAAACGCAGTATTTCGTTTTTGTCATTTAAGTTCAATTCTTTTGCTTTAATCTCTGTTAGTCTTTGAACCTTGTCTTTAGTTTTGCCCGAAACATATTCCTCAATTTGTTTACTTAGCGAAGGGACAAGGTTAATGGTTTGTTTTATCTTTGGGAATTCATGAAATAGCTCGGGAATATCCCAATAATCTTTTACGCCGTGTAAACGTACCCAAGGAAGTAAAAATTCATCATCTTTTTTATAATATGGCTGGTGATAATGCCATAACAGAGCAATTTTTATAGCTTTCATTTTTTTGATTTATTTTATTCAACAAATTAAATTTTTAAATTAAACACTCCGCTTATTTTTGCTCTGAGCGAAGCAAAATTATTTTAATTAAAAAATATTGTTTAAATCAAAAGCTCATACCCACAGTAAGACCATAAACAAGTGCTATATTCCCCTTAATCATATCCAAAGAAATTGCAGGTGATACTGCGAACATATCGAAATGGAAATCATATCCTATACCTAAGCGGAATAAAAAATTAGTTTTGAATTCGGTTGGGACGTCTTCAGTTTCATTAGACGCTATAGGTTCATCTCCAAATTCAACACCGGGAGCCAACCAAAATTTCAAATGTCCTAAACCCGGATGAATGAAAATCGGTAAACCGAGTATGCTTTCTTTATGCTCAGCAAAAACGGCTTCCATGATAAATCCAATTCCGAATGTTTGTTCCAACATATCCAATTTATACTCATAATCCAAACCGATACTGAAATCAGTTGTTTTATCTTCAAGGTTTGAAGTAGCACCAAGAAAAATGCCCGCATGATACTTGCTTTCGTGTTCTATTTCTTGATTATTTGTTTGTTCGCTGATGTCTTCGTCTTGAGACCACAGGCTATTAAACAATACAAATGTTAATGCTAATGAAATTAAAAAGAGTTTCTTCATAAATTATCCTTTTATGATTATTTATTATTTATTACAATATACAAAATTATCTATAAAAAATTGTAAATTTGTAATCTTAAAAATTGAAATTTATATTATTTATTATTCTTTAGGAGATAAAAAATGGACAAATTTAAAAATTACATCAATGGTCAATGGGTTGATGCAAAATCAGGGGATACTTTTCAAAATATAAGCCCGGCTAATCATAAGGATATTATAGGCGAGTTCCCGCTCTCAGGTCAAGCTGATGTTAACGATGCAGTTGCCGCCGCAAAAGCGGCATTCAAAAAATGGAGACTGGTCCCCGCTCCAAAACGTGGTGATATGTTAAGGATTGCAGGTGATATCTTTACTCGTAGAAAAAAAGAACTCGGCAGAATTATGACTCGTGAAATGGGCAAACCTACATTTGAAACCGAAGGTGATGTACAAGAAGCAATTGATACTGCATACTATTCTGCCACAGAATCTCGCCGCTTATTTGGTTTTACAGCACCAAGTGAAATGAATAATAAAACTAATATGTCATTTAGAGTTCCAGTTGGAGTATGCGGAATTATTACCGCTTGGAATTTCCCTGTTGCTGTTCCTGCTTGGAAAATTCTCCCTGCTATTGCCGCAGGCAACACTGTCGTTTATAAACCATCGAAAGACTCACCTCATTCGGGTGTGATTTTCGCTGAAATTATGGAAGAAGCAGGAATCCCAGCAGGTGTATTTAATGTGGTTTTAGGCAAAGGCAATATGGGCAATATGATAGTCGAGCATCCCGATGTTAATTTAATCGGGTTTACAGGTTCTACTAATGTTGGGTATAAAATTGGTGAAATTTGCGGTAGAACAAATAAAATTTGCTCTTTGGAAATGGGCGGGAAAAATGCACAAATTGTTATGGAAGATGCCAATCAGGATTTGGCTCTAGAAGGAGTCCTTTGGGGAGCCTTCGGTACTACCGGACAGCGTTGCACGGCTACTTCGAGATTAATTATTCATAAAGATATTTATGATGAGTTTCTTGAAAAGTTAAAAGTTAGAACTTTGGCTCTTAAACTCGGTGATGGGCTTGTCCAAGGTAATGATGTGGGACCGGTTATTCACGAAAATGCTTTGATGAGTATTGATAATTATGTAAAAATAGCGATTAAAGACGGTGGAAGATTAATTTGCGGTGGCGAAAGAGCTAATGATGGCGACCTTGCAAAAGGTAGTTTCTATAAACCTACAATTATTGCCGATGTTCTGCCTTCGCATACTATATTTAAAGAAGAGATTTTCGGACCTGTATTAGCTGTAACAAAAGCCGATTCTTATGAAAATGCAATTGAATTGCAAAACGATTGCGATTATGGTTTATCTTCTTCAATATATACTAAAAATGTAAATAATGCTTTCAGTGCTATGCGTGATATCGAAGCCGGCATTACTTATATTAATGCTCCTACAATTGGTGCAGAAGCTCATATGCCTTTTGGTGGTGTCAAAGGAACAGGCAACGGGCATAGAGAAGGTGGTTGGACTGTATTTGATATATTTACTGAATGGAAAACCGTTTATGTCGATTTCTCAGACGAATTGCAAAGAGCTCAAATTGATAATTATTAATTTGATATGATTATCTAATTATCAAAAATTGAATTATATAAATATGGCAGGAAAAAGAAAAATTGAATTTGTTGAGTTGACTGTTGAATCTATTGGCTTTCAAGGGATTTCCATTGCACGCAAAGAGGGTTTGGTTTATTTTGTCAAAGGTGGGATTCCCGGTGATGAAGTGAAAGCACAAATCAGAAGGAAAAAGAAAAATAGAATTGAAACAAATATTGTGGAAGTTTTAAAACCTTCTGACGATAGAATTCCACCTGTTTGCGATTATTTCGGAGTATGCGGAGGCTGTTCGTGGCAACATTTGGATTATGCTAAACAACTTTATTGGAAGCAGGTACACGTCAAAGATTCATTCGAGAGAATTGGCAATTTCGAGAATTTGAATTATTTGGATATTCTGCCTTCGCCTGATGTTTATCAATATCGCAACAAGATGGAATTTTCTTTTAGTTCTTCGCGTTGGTTAGATACAAAAGAGATTGAATCCGAGCAAGAAATTAAACAAAAAAACTTTGCTTTGGGTTTGCATATCCCCGGCAGATACGATAAAGTGTTGGATATTAAGGAATGCCATATACAAAAAATAACTGGCAATGATGTATTAAACGCTGTTCGCGAGCAAGCTCTGTCAAAAGAAATCTCCGCTTATAATCAACATACGCATAAGGGATTTCTGCGAAATTTAATTATTCGGACAACTAAATCAAGCAATGAGTTAATGTTGGTTTTGATTACTAATGATATAACCGAGCAGACGGAAGAAGAGTTTTTGTCTTGGTTTGGAAATGATATGCCTAATGAAATAAAAGGTATAACATCAATAATTTATGCAATTAATAATACCAATTCGCCTGTGGCTTATGGAGAGCCAAATTTATTATATGGCAAGGATTTTATTAGTGAGAATATTTTAGGAATTGATTTTAATATATCTCCTTTTTCATTTTTTCAAACAAATCCGAGTCAATTAAATCAGTTTATTGGGAATATTATTAAGAAAGCGGAAATTAACAAAGAAAATATTATATGGGATTTGTTTTGTGGAAGCGGTTCGATAACTTTGCCTGCTTCAAAATTTTGCAAAGAAATTATCGGTTTGGAATTAAATCAAGAATCAATCGACAAAGCAAAAGAAAATGCCGTATTGAATGGAATTGATAACGCCGAATTTCTGCAAGCCGATTTAATAGCAAAACAAGTCCCGGAAATTTTAAATCAATTGCCAAAACCCGATACTATTATTTTAGACCCGCCACGTGCAGGATTGCACAAGAATTTAATTAATCATTTATTGCAAATAAAAGCTAAAAATATTGTTTATGTAAGTTGCAATCCGACAACGCAAGCCCGAGACTGCGAAATTCTCTCCTCTGATTATGATATTATATCAATCCAAGCAGTTGATATGTTTCCCCACACTTTCCACGTAGAATCTATTGCTGTTTTGAAAGCGAAAGGATAAAGAATTCTATTTCAAAATCACCACCGGCTTAACTATCGTCTCTTTATTATTTATTGTCATTCTCAGCCAATAAGTACCGCTCGGTAAATTTGCGTCGGGTGTGTATTGGATTGTGTGGATGCCTGTGTTAAGATAATAAAAATTATTTTGATACAATAACAGGGATACTTATTGATTCTCCTCCTAATAGTATTTGAATAAAATATATACCGGAAATATATTTGGAACTATCCCATTCTAAAATTCCGCTATAATTTGTTATTGGTTCAATATGAATTTTATTATTATTTATTTTAGTTCCGATAATGTCATAAACATTGATTTTGACATTTTGAATATTATAATTTTTATTCCAATAAATATGACTTTTTATTATATCTTTACCAGGCAGAGGATAAGGACTAGAATTCCATAAATAAACCCTGTCTTCCTCAATTCTATGTTCTTGAACATTGGTTCGTTTATCTGGCGATATTTTAACAAAATTAATTTTAAATTTTTTTGTACCTGTTCTCAAAGATTGTTGACTTTTACCAATTATTAAAAAACCTGAACTGTCGTTTAGCATTTTTGCAGATAATATAGCATCTTTATTTTTTAAATTATTTAGTAAGTTGTAATTGTCCCATTGTCCAAAAATATCCTCCGGACTTAATGAATCCCATAATACAGGTTCGTTGGTAGATACATTAGTAAAATAGAATTTATTGTTGTAATTGGAAACAACAAACAATTTTGAGTTAAACTTAAATATAGGAAGAGGATTTAACTTTGAAATAGCAGCAGGACAAAATAATGAATCAAATTTATTATTAATATAATCAAATCTATAAATTACATTATTAGTAGTTGGATAAAATACAAAATTATTATAGGTTATAGCATTTTTATGAATTATATCGGTATAATAAAAGTTCGTATTATTTTTAACCAAGTTTTGACGAATCGGTACAATAATATTTAAACTGTCCCAAGAATTACCTTTATCAGTTGATTTGCGAAGAAAATAATTGTATGAATAATTAACTGTTTTTCCGTTACTGTCTGCTTTATTGACTCCAGTTGATAGTAAATTAAGAGTAATGATATTATCATTGCCAATTTTAATTAAGTTTTTTAAGTCTCCTAATAATCGCGTAGAGTCAAGTAATTTTAACGAACTATCATACCTAAGTATTAGAAAAGAACTTTGGCCTGCTGAATCTTTTTGAAGATTAGTTCCAAACAAAGCAATATCACCCAAATCTAAACACTTAGGGAATAAAATTGAATTTGTAGGAATCGTTAAATTTTTATTATTCGTTTTAATAAAGTTTTCACCATAGTCTTTTGTTACTAATGCGTTAGAGTCATTGTTAGTATTGATATTCCTATATTTAGCAAAACCATTACCATGAGATCCCAAATAATAGATATCCGGGAATGTATTATATGTATTATTATTATAATTGCGATACTTTTGAGGCAACCAAGTTATACCTCCATTAGTAGTTTTGTTTATTTGATACCCGTTTATTACATAAATGAGACTATCATTAAGAATGCTGATATTATTATATAGACCTACATAAACACCATCAAAAAAAGATTTAAATTCAAATGATTTCCCTTTATCATAAGAGACAGAAATTAATTTATTTGAACCAACGGCAATTATAGTATCATCATTAATAACAAAATCTTTGAAATCTATATATTTTGTCCAACGAATATATCTTTTTATTTTTTCATTATCATTAATAATTGTGAAATATGAAGAATCTTTTGCATAATGTGAAGAATCAATTTTGATAAATTGAGTAGTTAAAAATGAATCGCTGGAATCGTATTTAATACCCTGTCTTATAAAATAAATATCATCATAAATAATTTTATAACAATTCCCATTTAAAATCAATTTTGTTAATTTAATCCAATTGCTTCCCTTATCGTTTGATTTAATAAGGCTATAATAATAATTTTTATCTTTGGCTTGATGGCTAATTTGCAGGTAAATATCTTCTCCGAAGATTTTTAATCCTGAAACCGTTGTATAATTTAAAGATTTAAATTTATTTAAAATATCAATTGTATCCAAATTTTGCGTTGATAAATTGTATTTAAAAAAAAGCCTGCTATCAGCAATAAAATATAGATTAATACCATCTGTTTTCAATTCGGAATAATTGTAATCATCATTAAGTTTAATCAAAGGAGTTTTAACTATATTCATTTCTTTATCTGATTTTAAAATACCATCTTTTGTCAATATATAAATCGAATTATTATAAAGAGTCATATCAATAATTTTTGATTGCTCGAAAATTGGTTGTTTTATCCAATAAGATGAATTATTATATGAACGGAACAAAAAATAATTAGTAACTCCAAAAAAATCAAAACCATCGGTTTCAATTTTCATTATATTGTATTTGTCACCAAAACTTTGTTGTTGCCAACTGTGTCCCGAATTAGTTGAATAAGTCATTATCCCATAATCTCCATAGCAAATAATTTTATTATTATTAGATACAACTCCTCTGAAATCCGTTATCATTCTTTCTATATGAAAATAATGTTCTTGTGATAGCAGGCAATAATTAACAAAAATAAAAGTAATGATAATTAAAATTCTTTTGAAAACAGACATTTTATTTAACCTTTTCAAAATTAAAAAAACATTTATGGACAAGTATAATATTTAAAACATTCGCTTGTAACTTTTTCACCTACAAAATCCGGATTAAATTGAGTTGGTTCGGGAATAGGCGTAACAGGACAATTTAAATTAATAGTTTGATATTGTTTAACTGGATCATTTGGACAATCAACTATCCAATTCGTTTGATAATCTCGACAAATTTTCGCAGTAATTTGACAATAGCCACTTCCCTGACAAGCTTCTAACCAACTGTAATAACTATATTCACCATTAATTAATGAACCGTATGTATGCCATTGCATACATAATGGGAATTCAATAATTGTAGTAAGACATCCATTTTCACAAGCTGGAACTGTACAAAATTCAGAATAACTTTTTAAAATTTCGTTAACCAGCCAATCCTTATCCGGTGCTATGCAACCATTTAAAGGTTTAATATTTAAAACCTTTAGATTACTTGGATCCCCACCTGTCATCCCACATTTAAAACAGAAATCAACTTGGAATGTACAACCTGAAGGATCAGGACCAAATTGTAATGAAGTATAACTCCATCCGGTTGGACAATCAGCTTTCACTTCAACGGAACTCGTAAAAAATATAGCTATAAAGCTAATAATAATGCTTAATAATAAAAATCTTTTCATGATTATTACCTTAATTTATATTTAAAAATACATTATTTAATAAAAACTTACAACATTTACAAAATAATTTTTATAAATTTGTAACGGTTTGAGCCGGTGCTTTACTAAATAATTACGCCGACTCAACACCGCAAGAACGAAGCGGTGAGTTCTCTCATCGCTTCTACTTTTTTTAAAAATAAAAAAGTATAAAAACATAACGATAAGAAATTTTTTATTTCTAAGGCGGTTTTTTAATCATCAGGCTTCTCCCGAATAATGAAACATCTGTGAATAAAACAACATATAAAACATATAAAAAATATTTGAAAAAAGCAAGAATGTTTTTTTTTGTGTAACCGCCGTGTTGCTATTTGCTCAGCTTCGAAAGGATTATTTTTCTAAAATCTTTCAATAACTAATCCAATTAATTAAACTTTATTATTTTTGTTTAAATTAAAATAAAGTTTAACTCTTTTTTGATAATTTAATGTTTTTTCGTAATATATTGTTTTGAATTTAGGATAAAATAAAATTGAAGAAAACGGGTATCATATTATATATATTATTTCTAATTTTAATATTGCCAAATAATTTGTTTTCCGAGTTATCTGGCGAGATAATTAATAATGAAGTTGTTGCCGATACTTTGGATTATGGTATTTGTATGGTCGGAGATGTAGTAAGTAGTAAGTTCATTTTGAAAAATACAGGCGATGATACTCTTAAATTGGGACCTATCAGACCTTCTCTATCAATAGAGCAATACGGCGGTCCTGAACACGCACAAGACCACGAAGAATTTTTAGACAATCTCGGTTCGGTAAAAGAAATCATAATTCCTCCCGGAAAGACTTCGGAAATAAGAATTAGATATCAAGCAAGTAGCGATATTTTTACTTATCCTTTCGGTTTGAAAATTGCCAAATTGACTTTGGGACTTTACGATAGCAAAATAGCTCCACCTCAGGACACATTGAAATATGTTGCCTACACTGAGGTTATTCTACTGGCAAGAAAAGTTGAGCATTATATTTCCGCTTATACAAATATTGTAAATTTTGATTCTGTTTATATTAATTCGGACAATCCCCCTCATTTCAATTGGAAAGTTGTTAATGCTTCAAGGATAGATTTAACTATTGATACTCAAAAATTGGATTTAAGAACGCCTTTTATTCCACCAACTGAAATAATGGTAGATAGTTTGGCTCCTATTGATATGCCGGCAAAAAGTCCGCCAACAATTTGGAAAATCCAGTATAGACCTCATAATTTGGGTATAGACAGTGCTAAATTCACTTTGCATTATAGTTATAGCGATACTTCCGATATTGCAAAAATTGATATTATAGGCATAGGTGTTGAGCAAAAAGCCGATATTATTGAAACCGATGCAAGTTCTTATTCGAGTGATACATTGAACATCGGCAGAGTTTGGGTTGATAGTACCAAAAAAGTTTATGCAATTATAAGCAATTCAGGGAACTGCCCTTTTAATATAAAATCGCAAACGATATATAAAGATTTAGAAGGCGAAAGTCCAAGTGATAATTTTCATATTATTGAATTTATGGATAATTCTCTGAGATTTAGACCTAAAATTGATGCTGATACTGTTTTAATCAATTTCAAACCCGATAGGCAGGGATTGAACTTTGCGAGATATGTGATTAAGACTGATATTTCCGAAAGAAACATTAGCGGTATTCCACCCGATAAAAGAAATATTCAAATATTTCTAAAGGGGGAAGGAATTATTCCACACATCAATACCGAAAGCGATACTTTTAATTTCGGTAATGTCGTATGGCATTCCGATTGTCCGAGTTCGTCGTCTATGACGGTAAAAATTGAGAATACAGGCAATACGGATTTAATAATCAGTTCTTTCGATATTGATTTGCCATATCATATTAAATTTTTCTCCGGCAAACCGATAAGCATTATTCCTGCTTATGCTATAGATTCAATAAAAGTTATTTTCTCACCTAATCAACAAAAAGATTATTTTGCAATCTTGCGATTGGTAACAAATGCTTATTCACCGCAAGATACATTTAAACTGTATTTCAAAGCATCTATGATTAGCCCTGCAAATATTTCTTTGACTCTTGCAGATGATTTGAAATCGCAACCCGGTAATAACATCTCTATTCCTATTGTTATCGACAGTGAATCAATTTCAAAAGCAAGAGTATTTAGAACGGAGTTGACTTTTAATCGTACTTTGCTCAATTATTTTAATTATAATAAGATTAATTCGGCTGTTGCAAATTGCGACGATAGAGATATAAATATTACGCAACAAGAAGACGCCGGCAGAGTTACAATTTCTATTGAAACGCCTGATAATAACACGTATTTCTTGCCGAAGGATACATTAATTAAATTAGTTTTCCATACTTATCTCGGTAATAAAATATCAACACCGATTGCATTTATAGAGCCGATTTTCGGAGATGGTGTTTGCGACAAAGTCCTTTTGCCATTGCCGGATAATGGTTTGTTTTCAATTGATTCTGTTTGCGGTTTGCCATATAAATTAATACCCAACGGCACAGGCACTTTTTTAATCGGCGATATAAAACCAAATCCTGCGAGCGAAAAAATTAAATTGAATTTTCAACTGAAATACGAAATTCCTTTAAAGATTGATTTATTTAATAATCAAGGGCAAGTCGTTTTGCAAATTACAAACAAAAGATTGTCAGCAGGAAATTATACTAAGGAGATAAACACATCGGGGTTGATTGACGGAGTTTACTATCTGAAATTTAGTTCGGGAATATTTACTAAAACAAAGAAAATAATTATAGCAAGATAAATGGCGAAAAAAATAACCGGTATATTGATTTTCTTTTATTGTATTGCTCAAGTCAATGCACAAGGTTTTGATTGGCAGTATTCATCGAGATTGCCATTCAAAACGCCAAAAATCTTTGTTGGAATAACGGCAGGAGCTGATTACAATTTTCATCAAAGCGAATTTAATTTTATTGAAAATTATATTCAATGCTGTACTTTTAAAAATGGCAATGGTATTGGTTACTTTGCAGGAGTACAAACGGAATATTGGTTTAAGCCGACATCTGCGGCTTATGTCAATTTAATCTACTCATATATACCTGCAAATTTTTTGATTGCCTCCAAACCCTTGCCTATTGTTAATAGTGATGATTTCAGAAGTGAATACGAATTGGACGAAAAATTATCAAATGCTTCAATTGAATTGGGAGCAAAACTCAGATTATTTGATACCCATTTTCATATTTCCGCAGGATTAAGAGTAAATCTTTTGTTGAATAATACAGGCGATTATTACGAAAGAGTATTATCTCATAAAGATTGGTATTGGGACGAAAGGAAAATTACGGGTGCGGATTTGCCTGATGTGAGAACTGTAAACATATCGCCAACATTCAGATTCGGTTATGATGCAAGCATAGGATTGGGTAAATATATGGTGCCTGAAATCATTATCGGCATTCCCATATCAAATATGACAACAAGTCAAACGTGGAAACGCTATTTTATGTCTGCATCAATTACGGTTTATCCCTTTGGAATAAAATAAGAATTAAATCGAATTATTAACTTTAAAATATTAAGAATAGTAGCAGTTAATTTTTCATAAATTTAAATATTTTATCACCGATTCTTATAAAATATAAGCCTGCTGATAATTTATCGAATGAGATTTCTGCATTGTCGTAAATTTGCTCTTTCATTACCTCGGTACCTACAATATTATATACTTCAAACGAACCTTCAAAATTTTCAATTATTATTTTATTATTAAAAAATGACATTTTTATTGCAGAATTTGCCGTGAAAGAAATAGGGACATTGCATTTCGAATAGCCAATATATTCGTTTGGCAATGATTCAAATATTTCTTGATGCCGGATTTTTCTTCCGCATTCATCAACTAATACAACAGTGTCAATAGTTTTATCTAAATTATAACTTACGAAAACAACAGGTATTTGATAAGAAGCTCCCGAAGGAATAGTTAATGGGAAATACGACTGCGGAATTGAAACATAAATATTATTCAAGCAATAAGCGGAAAATGTTTGTTCAAAATTCCCATAATTGTTAATTAAAATAGTATCTTGTATAGAATGCCCTACATAAGCTACTTTGTTTACAGGATTTGATGTAATTGATAGTGTCATACCTTTAAGATTTAAGGTGTCTGTAGTAAATAGTCCCTTTTTATCTTTGGCTTTTATTATTAGCTCACCATCATCATACTGATTTATTAAATTGGCTTTTATGTTTACCGATAAAGCACCAGGTTGGAAATCCGGAATTTGCGTATTAACATTTTTTTCACCTAAGATTTGAATACTATCTATACCGGAATCAAATAAATTTTCTTCGCTTATATCAAGATAAGAATTGCAACTTATGTATTTATTTATGAAAGGCGGATTAACATCAACTATGGATTCAAGTAGCCTTTCCGTTTTCATACCCGGTATATAGCCGTAAGAATCAAGGTAGCCGGCACCATAAACAATAATGCCAAATGCACTATCGGATTTTATATGATGAGAACCAACTGATACCGGTAATATTGCCCAATAATAATTACTGCCTGAAATAGCGGAAAATATTGAGTCCGGTATATTGACATCATCAAGAAACAAACTCATTATGCCTTTTCTCTTAATGATAATATTTATAAAATGCTCTTTGAAATTTGGTAGCGGTGGAGTGATAAATTTATATTCATTAAGAAATTGTTCGGGTGGAGCCGGAAATACAAGAAATGGATTGCCTCTCAATCTCCAATTACTTTCTGTAGGAGATCTTTCGTAAATAGCGGGTAAAACAGGTTTGTTTGATTTTACAATAAATGCACTGTCATAAAATGTACTATAAAATGAAAATCTTCTTAATAATATTGATGTATCAGGCAAAATAACCATTGTTGAATCGAAAAAAGGAATTATTCTTACGTAACTTAATTGAAAATCAGAACTATAAACCGGTGTTATTAAATTTTTGTTACTCAAAATTGAAACAGGTGGAGTCATACAAATTAGTAAACTAGAAGAAGCTTCTGTTGGATTAATATATGCACGCATATGACTTGAAAATACAGCAATTCTTTTTGTAGAACTAATTATTGAACCCGTCAAGTCATATTTATTTATTTTAGAAGTATCATTTTCCAAAGTTACATCTGCTATAATTTGTCTTGTTTCACCTTTGTTAATAATAAATGAAAATTGTTTGTATTTTGTTACTTTTGGAGAATAAACCGGAGCATTAGGCGTTACAGTTACTTTGGTGTTATTGTTGATTCCTACTATTGTTATATTTGAAAAATGATTTAGAAGTATTAGACCAGGATAATCGCCTGTGGTGTTAAAAACATTAATAGAACTTGCAATTGTATATAAAGTATCTAAAACTTCAATTGGTAAGCATAGGAAAGCATCACTTGACCCAGTTTTTGTCGAAAGTCCGAAAAGATTAATAGGTTTATCGGTTTTAACAAAAATTGCTTTTTTCTCTTTTTCAATAAAAGAACTTAATTCCAAACTATCGGAAATTTTAATCTGAGCAATTGAATCCCCGGATACAGTAAAATTAATTTTATAAGGTTTAATATATGTATTTTCAATAGTGCCTTTAACAGTATCTCCGTTAAATGAACTCGCATAAAGCCAGAGAGACATATTTTCTTTATACT
>CAZVPQ010000005.1:0-16274 GCA_964628675.1 uncultured Hyphomicrobiales bacterium
CAATAGCACGATTACTTTGGGTTCTTCGGGGGCAGTAACAAATCCTTTGACAAATAATTCGACAACAGCTAATTCCCTTGAATTTCAAAATCTGAAAATATCAACAGGTGTTACTCAAAATATTAGTTCGAGTTTCAGAATTAAAGGTAATTTTATTAATAACGGTACTTTTACTGCAAGTGCGGGGGAAATATATTTTGTTGGTACTGAACAACAAAAGCTACAAGGCAGTACTGCACCGACATTTTACAGTATGACTTTGGATAATCCTTATGGTTTAATCTTGGAGAAATCTTTTTCCTTTGCTAATGGTGGTGCGGGAGTTTTGACTTTGAGCAACGGCGATATTGATTTGAACGGCGATAATATAATTACTATGGCAAATAATTCAGCCACTCTCAGCGAATCGGTAGGCAATTCAATTGTCAATAACAAGACTAGCAAAGGTGGAGACACGGGTGGATATATTACAACTGCTCAAATTGCATCGGCTAATTTAGTTGACGATAGTGGTATCGGGATAAATATTAGCGGTTCGGGAGCTACTAATATCACAGTTAGACGCTATCAAAATTCATTGGATATTAATGATTATCAAAGCGTTAAAAGATATTATAAATTGACTTATACGAATACGGTAAGCTCTGCTACTATGACTTTCGATGACAGCGATTTGCCCGAAAACACGAATGCAAATACCCTTTCTTTATACAGTGCATCATCTGAATCGTCATCTTCTTGGACTTCGCATAGTAGCACATATACTGCCGGTTCAAATTATGGAAATAGCGGTTATGGATATGTTGCCAAGTCAAGTTTGTCGGGACTGTCAAGCGGTGATTTTCTGACTGCATCGCCTCAATCTATTACGATTAAAGCATTGCCTATAACAGGGCTAAACGAAAAAAATAAATTCGCCGATTCGCCTTTGATTGCAGGCTCTACGAATAATTTAATTTTTGGATTTTCGGTTTTATCCACTGATAATATCGATTATCTGACAAAATTAACAATTGATATCGGCAAAAACTTAGCGGCAGTTCTATCTAATTTCAAATTATATTATGACAGCGATAATGATTTGAAAACTTATGGAAGGACTCTTGCCAGTGGCTCTATTTCTGTCGATGGAACGCAAGTAAAAATTATTAATATGACTGAGTCTTTGACTGCTAATACTAAGAAGTATTATTTTATTTATGCCGATGTTTCAAGTTTGGTTAATTCTTCTACTTCACCTGTTCAAGCATCATTGACCAATGATGATATTGCAATCACTAAGACAAAAATCCCGAGTTTTACTATTAGTGGCAAGAGTTATTCTTTCAGTGCTTTGAATGTTTCGATTGATAATAAAAACAGTCCGTCTTCAGATGCACTTGGCAAATTGGGGCAAGGAAGCGACCAAGTTATTTATGGTTTTAGATTAACACCTGTTGATAATGCACCGGCAACAATATTTAATTATGTTAAAATTTCAATTGAAGTAGCAGGAGGTAGCAATAGCACAGAGTTTACAAATTTCAAATTATGGAAAGACAATAATAAAAACGGGATAAAAGACGACGGAGACACTAATTTAGGAACTACTTTTTCGCTTTTGCCATCGTCGAATGAATTGGATTTTAACAGCTTGTCGCAAAGTATTTCCGATGAAACAAATTATATTTTGACTTGTCAAGTGTCCGATACTGCTTATGTCGGCGGAGAAATTAAAGCTAAAATCAAATTAAATTCCGATATTACATTAAGCAATCCCGCTACAATTACAAGTTCTGCACCTTATAGCGGACGTTTTATGATTGTAAAAGAAACAAACAGTCCGGTAAAACTTAAAATTAAAAACATCTCTTTGGCTACACCTGTTAACGGTATGGGGAGCAAAGAAACAATATCCGGTAGAAATCTGACTATTACTATCGAAGCACAAGACAGCAAAGGGACACCGCAAAAAGTTTCTTCGACTACAAATATTCAGTTAAGTGTTATTGGAGGAGTTAGCAGTTTAACGAGCAATAGTTCTCAAAACATAACTATAAATAAATCTCGTATCACTTGGAATAATCTTGTGATTACAAATTCTGACGGGGAAAGTAATTTGACAATCCAAGCAAGAGCGGTCTCCGGAATGACCTCTTTGGAAGCCGATACTATGTCGTCGATAATTATTTATACTGAGGAGCCAACTACTTCGCCGAGTTCATTAACTGCAAGCGAAGTTAAATCAAACTCAATTACTCTTTTTTGGGGTTCCGGCAGTCCTGAAAAATATTTGCTCGTAGTGAAAAAATCATCGGAGCCGACTGCCCCATCAAAAGGTATTGATTACGAAGCTGTCCGTGCAAATAATATTTCTTTTGCAAGCAATAATTTGAATTATACTTCAACCGGCAGTATTGTCGCTTATAAAGGTGGCAATACGAGTATAACCGTTCAAGGGTTGGACGCAAACACGCATTACTATTTTGCGGTTTATAATTATGACGGCGAGGGCAATTCCATCAGATACAGAACTACGGCTAATTCAGGTGATTATGTTAATATTTTCGATACGACAACATTCGCAACAGAGCCTACACAAAATTTATCGGGACTTACATTTACAAAAGTCAAATCTGATGAAATGACATTGAGCTTTGATAAGGGTAACGGCACGAAAAGAATTGTTGTATGTCGCAATGGTAGTAGCGTTTCCACGAAACCAAGTGATGGCACAACTTATACGGCTTCATCGGAGTTTGGCAATTATTCATCACGGCTTGGCGATGCTTATGTCGTTTATAATGGAGATGGCAATGCCGTAACAATCAGCAATTTGACTGCGAATACTACATACTATTTTGCTGTTTATGATTATAATGGCGACGGATATAGCAGTAATTATCTATCTACATCGCTTGATGAGCATAGAAAAACTTTATCTAACGAGCCTGTAATTCAAGCATCAAATATCAGTTTTACTCCGACGGAAGACCCGTCAACAGCTAATTATTCAAACGATTCTCAGATTAAAATTAATTGGGTAAACGGCTCCGGCGATGGTAGAATTGTACTTGCGAAGCTCAATAGTCCTATTGTTGAATCAGATTATCCGAAGGACGGGATTTGTTCAGTGGAATCCATTACAACTAATCCTATACAGCTAAGTACAAATCAATTCGGTGATGCTTTTGTGATTTATAACGGTACAAGTGCGACAAATTCGGCAACCATAACGGGTTTGAGCTTTGGGAATACTTATTATTTCAGAGTTTTTGAATATAATGGCGACGGCACTACGGTTTCCAATACTTCAAACGTAAATTATTTGACTGATGAAGTGACGGATAATCCCAATAGCAAAACAGCGGACAGATACGAGAACAACGACGATAAAAATAATTTGGCAATATGGAAATACGTAAATACAGATTATACGATTTACAAAGGGAGTATCAGTTCTGCAACTGATGAAGATTGGTATTATTTGTATCCCGATTTTGAGAATAGCAAGAAAAATATCAAAATATATTTGACAGATTTGCCTGCAGATTATTCGATAGATTTATATAATTCAGCAGGGCGATTAATTCGTAGGTCACGCAACAGCGGTTTGCGAGACGAAAATATAACAATAAACAACCTGCCCAATGATAAATATTTTATACGTGTTTATAGTGCCACCGGGGATTTCAGCACAAAGTCATACACATTAAGAGCCAAAGGAAAAGGCATTGTGTATTATAGCAATTCGGAATAGATTATATTACTAAATTTGAATCCAATTAGAAAAGTATTTCTATAAGATTGCTTTTAATAATGTTGCATCCGGCAATATAACCGTTTAAATAGTCGGGATATAATTTATAATTGCCAGTGCATTTGCCTCGCCCTTTCCAATTTATATCAGAGACTCCTCTGCCTAAACCGAGAAATACAGGTCTTGAAGAGTCATTTGTTTTATATTTATTATATAACGAAATTATTTTAGACGGAGCAACGCAAGGGTCATAAGATTTAGTGCTATCATTCCATTGTGCATTATCCGGTTCGTCTTGCTGTATCCAGCCGGTAATGATAGGGTCATCAAGATGAGCTAATCCAAAATCATTCTGTTTGCAAATTACATACATTCCTGCACTATTGAGTTCGTCAAGTTGTTTTTGATTTAGTTCGTTCCATAGATCTACGTACATATTAATCCCGGCTTTTTTATATGCTTTAGCGTTGTTTGTGCTTTGTAACCATACTGAAATCGGGAAAAAACTTGAATCATTTAATTGAGCAAAAGTTAGAGAAGACAGCAAAATAAAAACAATAATTAATTTGAATACTTTCATTTGACTACCATAAACTTGTTACAACTACTTAACTCAAAAATAATATTTTTATTTTTTATATGGGTATATTAATTAGACAAAAATTGCTATGTTGAATTATTTTGGAATATATAATCATAAATGATATATTTAAATTTAGGTAAAATAAAAATTATAGATTTCGATAATATAAATACTATTTTTAAAATATTAGTAATTGATGGTGATATGTGTATGCAATGTCAATGTAGCAAATATTTAGTTGGGGATTTATGCCTCTATCAGCTTATAACTCTTAGGAAGGTATTGTAATGGCATTGAAACACCAACCTTTGATGATTTCCCTTGATAATAGATATTATCCAAAATTTATTCTCAATGTTTTTAAACTTTTATTAAATAATTAATGAAAATTATACAAAGAAAATACATAATCATATTGACTTTTATTTTTTTAGCAGTTGCCAATAACAATTTCTTATTAGCTAATAAAGAAGAAGATTTATTGTCTATTAAACAGAAAATTGATACAGCCTATTATTCATTTGATAATAAAATGTTAGAAAAATTATTATCAAACGCAAAAAAAATAAAACAAAAATATCCTAATAGCTGGTTGCCTGATTATTATAGCGGTATATTATCTTTGCAAATTGGTAAAATACTTTATGTGCCTAATTCTGATTTAGCTTATAGTTATTTTGAGCAGGCTCTTGATTATTTTGAAAATATAAAGGATACTTCTGCGGAAATTTTAGCATTGATTTCTTCTACTTATGGTAAATTGTCCTCTCTATCAACTCTTTCTGCTATTTATTACGGAATAAAAGCTAAATCAAAAATAATTGAAGCTGATAATATCGAAAAAGAAAATGTAAAAGTTCTATTAATTGCCGCTATTCACTTAATGCATACACCGAAAGTTTTTGGTGGTGATAAAATATGGGCTGAAAAACTTTTGAAAAAATCTTTGAAAATTAATAATAAGAAAAGAACTGTTGATAAATACTTGATAAATTGGGCGAGTAATGCTGAAATATATGCCTATTTAGCTCAACTGGAAATATTAAGAAATAACAAAGTAAAAGCCAAAGAATATATAAATAAATCATTGAAACTCAAACCCAATTATGGCTTTGTCATATATGATTTAACTCGACAATTGAATAATTTGAAATGATTTCTTTTTGTTAACTTTTTGTCGGAATGTCAACTTAGCAATTGAAAAAAATAATAAATACTTACCAATCTAAGAGCCGTTTTTCACCTTGCAATTTTCTTATTCCGGAAATTTCTTGAGTTACTTCAATAACACCTTTGTAAACATTATTTTTATCCCGAATTGCGAAATATTGTATCAAAATCATTTCATCTTTAAAATTAATCCAGAAATCAGCTTGACTTTTTTCGCCACTTTTAAATGAATTTACAATATTCTCGACTACATTATAGCTTTCCGGAGGATGACAATTATAGATTTTCCTACCGATTATTGCCTTAGTCCGGGGGAATATCCTTTTTTTTGGAGTAGAGAAATAGCGTACTACATCATTTTCGTCAACATAAGTAATATCGACGGGCAAATGATTAAATATCAAGTGAATTTGTTCGATTGTAAGCTCACCCGAGAGTAAATTTGCTAAAGAATTATCAAGTCCGTCTTTGTAATCAGAAATTATTATTTTATCCGGATTAACAAAAGGAAAACCGATTTCTATACTTTCGTTAATCATTTTATCAAGTTCTTGTTCTTTAATGGTTTCCAAAATATAGGGGAATAATATTTTTTCTTCCCGGAACTTAATCGGAAGCATTAGAAATAAAATACGAGCTGATAATCCGTTAATCTTATTCAAATCAAAGGAATTGCTTTGTAATTCAATAATAATATCTTTTATATTTTGCCTAATATCATCGTGGAAAGACCACATAATTTGAATACATCTAAAATCCTCCCAGTTCTTTTCCAATATAGGAAACAAGATATTTTCAATAATTAAATAATGGTTTTTGAATTTCTCAATTTCAATAAATTTTGATTTTAATTGAGTCTTGATTTCGACAGGATCAAACTTTGATGATTTATTATTCAATTCTTTAATTAACGACTTAGTACTCATCAATAGCTTTTCCATTTCAAAATTATCTTTTATTAGAATATCAAGAAAACTATTTTCTTTTGGGACTAAGGCAACATAACTTTTTAACGGGGCATATAGAAGGTTAAGTAATTTATTGACAAATCTTTTCAACTCATCCATCTTCATTTGACTCTGCACAAATTTATCAAGTACCGACAATATATCTTGTGGAATAATTGAGTTCAAAAACTCTTTATTTTCTTTAACTAAGATTGCTTTGTTTTGACTTTGTAAATAATCTAAGCAAAATTGATATAAACGATTAACTCTGGTTTCTTTTCTATTTGTAAATTCCGACATAATTTGAACCTTCAATTAATTTATTAAAATAAGACTAATCAAGAATTCAGCTACTTACATCTGATGTCTCTTGGCAATAAATTCCTTCATTGCTTTATCAAATGGTTCATCGGTGCTGATTAAGTTATAATCAATATTTAGTTCACGACATTTCCTTTTGAAATTATTAGTAAAATCCTGGATTTTTTCAAGATAAACTTTTTGAATTTGAAAAGGTTGGGTAGTCATTTCGTCGCCGATTTCCATATCTTTGAAAATAGCATTCCTACCGAATTTGAAATCAATTTCTCGTGGGTCAAGAATTTGGAAAACCAGTACTTCGTGTTTTTTATGTCTAAAATGTTGCAAGGCACTCATAATAGACTTTAAATCATCAAAGAAATCGCTGATTACAACAACCAATCCACGTCTTCTTATTCGTTCTGCCAAAAGATCTAAGGCTTCCGATGTTTTTGTTTCATTTGCAGGCGAAGTAGAATCTATTTCTCTTAATATTTGGTGTATGTATGATTTACGAGAACTCGGGGGCAGGAAATTCCTTATTTCCGTATCATAAAAAGAAATACCCACAGCGTCTCTTTGCTGAATTAATAAATATGATAGAGCCGCAGCTAAATATCCTGCATATTCAAACTTTGAAATATTTCCTTTTGAAGCATAATTCATTGAAGCGCTTGAATCAATTGCAATCATGCTCCTCAAATTGGTTTCCTCTTCGAATTGCTTGACATAATATTTGTCGGTTCTTCCGAAGACACGCCAGTCAATATGTTTGAACTCATCACCGTTTCTATATCTCCGATGCTCAGCGAATTCAACACTAAACCCGTGATATGGAGAGCGATGAAGCCCTGTAATAAAGCCCTCGACTACTAATTTGGCTTTGAGTTCGATATTTTCCAGTTTAGCAACAGTTTCAGGTTGCAAAAATCTTCTATAATCATTCATAAATTACTTCTTAACTTTGAATTGTGGTTCCGCTTTCTTAGGAAATACAATCGGCAAAGCTTCATTTAAATTTTTGACAGGTATAATTTCCAAACCATCTTTAATTTCGGGTCTAATATCTTCAACATCTCTTTTATTATCTTTTGGAATAATTACAGTTTTGATGCCAATACGTTTAGCCGCCAAAAGCTTTTCATTCAATCCCCCAATAGGCAAAATGTTGCCGCGCAAAGTAATTTCACCAGTCATAGCCAAATCTCCTCTGACCGGTTTGCCCGAAGCCGCAGATATAAGGGCTATAGTTATCGTTATTCCTGCCGATGGACCATCTTTTGGTATTGCCCCTTCGGGTACGTGAATGTGTATTTCTTTGTTTTTGTAAAAATCAGCTCTTAGATTCAATTTTTGATAATTTGACCTGACAAATGACAAAGATGCTATGGCAGACTCTTTCATAACATCACCGAGTTTGCCTGTTAATGTTAATTTTTCATTGCCAGGCATAATTGTTACTTCTATCGGAAGAGTATCCCCACCGACACTTGTCCAAGCCAAACCGGTAGCAACACCTATTTTGTCATCTAATTTATCTTTTTTCGATTTGAATTTTGGTGCTTTAAGGAAATATTCGATTTTATCAGAATCCAAAACATATTTTTTGCTATTAATTAATTTCTTAAATTGGGGATTATCCTTTAATATTCGTCTTTCTTTAGTTTGCTTTTTAGTCTTTTTATTTTTATTTGATTTGTCAAAATCTTGAATTATCTCTTTAGCTAATTTTCTAAGAATTGAGGCAGTTTCTCTTTCAAGATTTCTAACTCCGGCTTCGGCTGTATATTCCCGAATTAATTTTAGGATTGAACTATCAGGTAAATCAATATTGAAATCAGCTAAACCCAACTCTTTCTTTAATCTCGGTATTATATGTCGTTTTGCAATTTGCACTTTGTCAGGGTCCAAATAACTATGCAAATCTATAATCTCCATTCTGTCTTGAAGTGGCAAAGGAATATTGTATCTTACATTCGCGGTTGTAATAAATAAAACATTTGACAAGTCATAATCGACTTCTATATAATGATCGTTAAAAGCAACATTTTGCTCAGGATCAAGAACTTCTAAAAGTGCTGATGATGGGTCTCCTCTGAAATCAGTTGACATTTTATCGACTTCGTCAAGTAACATAACAGGATTAACAGTTCCTGCTTTTTTCATTGATTGAATTATTTTTCCGGGCATAGCGCCAACATAAGTTTTGCGATGACCTCTAATTTCTGCTTCATCTCTAACTCCTCCCAAAGAAAATCGGATAAATTTTCGTCCCAAAGCTCTTGCTATGGAACGTCCCAGAGAAGTTTTTCCAACTCCCGGAGGTCCGACAAAGCATAGGATTTGCTTTTTTAAGGAGCCGACTAAATTAAGTATAGCTATAAATTCAAGTATTCTTTCTTTGGGTTTTTCCAAATCGTAATGGTCTTCATCTAATATTTTTTTAACGTGGTCAATATTCAAATTATCTTCTGTATGTTTCGTCCAAGGGACTTGAGTAAGAAATTCAATATAAGTTCTATTAACGGAATACTCAGGGGACATAGTAGGAGTTTTTTTCAAACGTTCAAACTCTTCTTCGACTTTTTCTTTGGCGTGTTTAGGCATATCAGCATCTTCAATTGACTTTTTTAATGCTTGGAGTTCAGGATTTAATTGTTCTTCTTCGCCCAATTCATTTTGCAAAGCTCTAATCTGCTCTTGTATATAAAATTTCTTCTGCGATTTGTGGATAGTTCCAGTTACTTTGACATCAATTTCTTGTTCTAATTTTAGCATTTCGATTTCAGAATTAAGAATTTGTATCAATTCGTAATATTGTTTTTTCAGAACTTTTTCTTCAAGAAGCTTTTGCTTAATTTCAACTTTTTGCTTGATGTTTGCGGCGGCAAAAAACAGCTTTCTTGCCGGATCGTCAATGTTTTCAAAAGCACTCATCAAATCGGGTGGCAAATTGCGATTAATTTTAACATATTCATTGAATAAGTCATTGCTATGCCTGACTAATGCTTGTAATTCTTTGTCTTTCTCGTTGAATCTCGGATTAATTTGGGTAAATTCCGAAGCTAAGTATTCCAATTTTTTATTTGGCTTTTTAATTCTTGCTTGGAAAACACCTTCAACTAAAACTTTTAATAAATTATTCGGTAATCTAAGTATCTGAATTATTTTTGCCACAGTGCCGTAAGAATAGAGATCTGAATAAGTTGGTTCGTCAACATTAGAATTTTTCTGAGCAACTACTAAAATATATTTATCTTTTTCGACAGCTTCCGCAACAGATTTCAAGGAAGATGTTCTACCAATTAATACTGGAAATATCATATAAGGATAGATGACCAAATCTCGTAGAGGTAAAATAGTAATTTCTTTTGGAAATGAAGTATTTTTGGATTTCTTACTTTCAAATATCTCAATTATGTCGTCCTTTTTTGCCATAAAATCGCCTCAATCTCTTTTCTTTAAATTATTTTATCATTGAAGTATAAAAATAACAAATATTTTATAAATAATGACTTGGTTTATTAAAGATATGTATTTTTCATAGTTTAAGCCATTCTTTTTAACAATTGGATATTTTTGGGTATAGGCAATGGCGACTTTGCAAGTAAATCTTCAATTTGTAAAGAATCAATCAATAAAATTAATTGGCAGATTGTATTTTTTAGCCCATTTGTATCTACTGTTCTCTTTTTGATTCATAATGATACTATAACGTAATCTGTTTTCCAAATCTCCTAAAATATTATACGCTTCGATAATATCTTGGACTTTTTTCTGACTGACAAAATGATTTTGTTGCAAATCGGGGTGATGTTTCCTGATAAGCTTAAGATAAGCATTCCTTATTTGTTTTGATGAAGCCGTTTTTTCCACCCCTAATATTTGATAATAATTTTTTATTTTCATTTTTGCAATCTCTTCTGAACAGTTAAGAATATTCTTCTACTAATAATTTAATACTGCTTACAATTTCCACATCGGTATCAGGAGGCAATTCGGTATAGCTAATAATACTTACCATTGGGAATTGATTATGAACCATTCTGTAAAAATAAGGTCTGACCTGAGCAGAACAAATAATCACAGGCAAATACCCGGCAACAGTAATTTCATCAATGGCAACAGATAAACTATTTTGAATTTCTTTTATAATAGAAGAGGGAAGCCCCATTGAAATGCTTGTTGCTTCTTGATTCTGCGATTTTAAAATATTAGTAATCATTTCTTCTATTTGTGGGTCAAGTCCTATTGTATGTATGACGCCATTTTGATCTTGAAACATTCTTTTGATGGTTTCCGATAAATTGTGGCGTACATATTCAGTTAATACATCAATATTTTTAGTTACTTTGACATATTCCATTAAAGATTCAATGATGATAGGCAAATCTTTGATAGAAATATTTTCTTTTAGCAAATTTTGAAGTACTTTTTGTAATATAGAAAGCTCCAATTTTTCAGGTTTAATTTCCTCAATTAATGCCGGATAATCTTCTTTGAGATTGTCAATTAAATGCTTTACTTCTTGTCGAGTTAATAATTTATCGGCGTTTTTCCTTAATAATTCCGTCAAATGAGTTGTAAGAACTGTTGCGGATTCGACGACAGTATAGCCTTTAATCTCTGCATTTTCTCTTTCGGCAAAGCTAATCCAAGTGGCAGGCAAGCCAAAAACAGGTTCAGTAACTTTTATACCGGCTAACTCGCCTTCGGCAGAGCCTGGGTTCATAGCTAAAAGCATATTTGGATGCAGAGTATTCCGAGTAATTTCGTTCCCACGGATTTTAATTACATATTCTTCCGGTTCCAATTGCAAATTGTCTCTGACTCTGACAGGAGGCAAAATTATTCCGAGTTCAATAGCTAACTGCCTTCGAACATTAGTTATGCGTTTAAATACATCGCCACCTTGAGTTTCGTCAACTAATGAAATTAAACTATAACCTAATTCTATTTCGACGGGATCAATTCGTAATAATTCTTCGATTGGGCGAGTATCTGGTTTCTGAGCTTTCTCGGCTTCAGCCATCTCCTCCCTCATATCTTTTTCAGATTCAATTTTGATTGTCCTATTTCTATAAAATGCAATTATACCGGTTATTGCGGCTAATAATAAAAATGGAATTGATGGGAATCCTGGTAATAGTGCTAATAAAATCATTGCTATTGATGCCATTGTTATGGCTTTGGGTTTGGCAGTGAATTGTTGACTAATTTCAACATCTAAATTCTCAGAAGAAGCTGAACGAGTAACAACTAAACCTGCGGCAACCGAAATCAATAAAGATGGTATTTGTGATACCAACCCATCACCAATTGTTAAAATTGTGTATGTAGATAAAGCAGTGCTAACGTCCATATTTAATTGGGCAATACCTATAGCAAATCCACCGAGGATATTAATCCCGGCAATTACTAATCCGGCGATAGCATCACCTCGAATAAACTTAGCGGCACCATCCATTGAACCATAGAAATCTGATTCTTTTGTTAAAGTATCTCTGCGTTTTCGAGCAGTCTGCTCATCAATATATCCTGCATTTAAATCCGCATCAATACTCATTTGCTTTCCGGGCAAAGCATCTAATGTAAATCTTGCCGCAACTTCCGCTATACGAGTCGAACCCTTGATAACTACGACAAAATTAATAATTAATAATATTAAAAATATGATAATACCAACAACATAATTGCCTTTGATTACAAAACTACCGAATGCGCCGATAATTTGACCTGCATAAGCATCACTTAATATTAATCTTGTTGATGCAACATTAAGTCCCAACCTAAATAAAGTAGCTATTAATAAAATTGTTGGGAACGATGAGAATTCGAGAGGACTGATTAAGTAAACCGAAACCATTAAAATCAAAACGGCAAAAGCTAAATTAAATGCTAATAATATGTCCATTAAAAATGGTGGAACAGGAATAATCAACAAAGCAATAACCATCAAAATACCACCGGCAAGTAATAAATCACGATTTTTACTTACTAAAGGTAAAAAAGAATTCTTGAATTTCCCCATAGCAGGAGAATTCAATATTGCTAATTGTTGATTTTTAGCCATTTGCCTATTATTATAGTTTTATTTTTAAAAAACAAAATGCCTCCATATCGCTTAATCCTTTAATAATAAAGTACTAAGTCAGCATATATAATTTTTAAATTTATATTTAACACTTCTTTTGCAAACCCCTTGCCATTATCTTATGCCACCTTATCTTTTAGATTATATACATAAGCCAAAATTTGTGCAACAGCTTTAAACATTGTGTCCGGAATTTCTTGATCAACCTCTACATTAAAAAATAAAGTTCTTGCCAAAGGCGGATTTTCAATAATAGGGACATTGCTTTTTTTAGCTAAGTCTCTAATTTGTAAGGCTAAGAAATCAACACCTTTTGCAACTACTTTTGGAGCGTTCATATTAGAAGTTTCATAAGATAATGCAACAGCGAAATGAGTTGGATTTGTAATAACAACATCTGCTTTGCTGACATTTTGGAGCATTAATTTCCTTATTCTACCTCTCATTAATTGTCTTATTCTCGCTCTGATTTTAGGATCACCCTCTGTTTGTCGTTTTTCGTCTTTTACTTCCTGCTTAGTCATTTTCATATCTTCTTTGAATTTATGCTTTTGATATAGAAAATCAGCAAAAGCAATAGCAATATAAACTACTCCGATTTTGACAATAAGCTCAAAACTAATTTCAACCATTAGCAAACCAAATGCTCCAATATCTTTTTGCATCAAAGAAATGGTATCTTCTGTTCGACTTGCCAGAACTTGATATGCAACCATACCTAAAACCAAGAGTTTGAGGAAATTTTTAATCAATTCGAAAAAAGACCTGCCCGAAAAAAATATCTTTTTCATTCCGCTGAAAGGATTAAAAATTTGTTTGAAATTTAAACCTTCGGTAAATTTTTTGTCAGCAATTTTCAAACCTACTTGAGCAATTTCAGCAGCTAAAATAATTATTAAAATTGAGAGCATTATTGGCAATAATACTTTTGCTAAAAAAGCTATTAATACCATATAATAATGATTGACATTATCAAAATTTATCTCCAAAGAACTTGCTTGCTTTAACACGGTTTTCATAAAAACTTTAAAATTATCGACCAAAGGTTTGCCAAGCACAAAAACCAAAGTTCCACCAATCAGCATTATAGCCGCGGTAGTTAATTCGGTGCTTTTGGCGACTTGACCTCTCATTCTTGCTTCGTGGAGTCTTTTTTGAGTCGCCAGTTCAGTCTTTTCTTGACCTTCTTTGTTCTCAGCCATTCAATTCTCTTTTTACACCCTTGCGGGATTTAAGGTTAATATAAATTTCATCATCTCCGATTCAAATCCACTAAGTGCGTATTTAGTTAACATAATGAAAAATGGAACGGATATAAATAATACAATAAGTCCAACTGCAATTTTCATTTGGAAACTCAAAATGAATATATTTGTTTGTGGGGCTACTCTTGCCAATAGAGCCAGAGCCAAATTTGTTAAAAACAGAGCTATTAAAACCGGTGCCGCAATCTTTAATGATAAAATAAATATTGTTGTAGCCATTTTAATCATTAATGTAATTGTTGAATGAGTTATTGCAAATGTAGTCAAAGGAACAGCTCTAATACTTATCCAAAGTGATTCTATCAAATAATGATGCCCGTTAAGAAAGAAGAATATCATCAATGTTGCCATATATTGCAATTCTCCAACCATAGTCGGCGAGCCTTCTTCAATATTGAATATAGCAGATGTTTGATAGCCCATATCAAAATCAATCAATCCGCCAGCCATTCTCGCTCCCCAAAATACTGTATTTGCGGAAAACCCAATTGCCAAGCCAACCATAAATTCCTTCAATACAAGTAATACTACATTTGCTAAATGGAAGTCAATAATTGGTTGGTCTTTCCAAAAAGCAGAGGTTAAAGAAATGGCAATAATTACACTTAAAAAGATTTTCAATTGCATAGGAATAGCCTTGCTTTTGAAAGCGGGAGCGGCGGCAAACATACCCAATATTCTAAAAAATATTAAAGTGCCTACGACTAATTTGCCTGAAAAAAATAATATTTCTCCTGAACCTGTCATTTAATTTCTTGAATAGCCCTAAATTAATGTAAAGTTGGAATTAAATTAAATAATTCGATTGTGAATTTTTTTAAGTTGCTAATCATAAAAGGCAACATAATAACACTGACAAGGAAAACTACTATTAATTTAGGGACAAAAGTTAAAGTTTGTTCAGAAATTGAGGTAGCGGCTTGGAAAATTGATATAATTAGCCCTACAACAAGTGAAGCAATAAGCATCGGACCACAAATAATAAACACATAATAAAATGCATTCCGAACTAAATCAACAACAAAAGAATCAGTCATATTAAATCCTTTTAAACTATAAACATCCTTGTTAAAAAATAATTATACGGGTGAAATAATACTTTTCATTAATGATTCAACAACCAAATACCACCCGTCCACTAAAACAAATAAAAGTACTTTTATCGGCAATGAAATTAATTGCGGTGGCAATAGGAACATACCTAAAGACATTAGCACCGAAGCAATTACCATATCCAATACTAAAAAAGGAATAAACAATAAAAAACCAATTTGAAATGCAGTCCTCAACTCACTAATACTAAATGCCGGAATGATAGTCCAGGTTGATACATCACTTATATCTTTTGGTTTGTCTTGTCCGTTCAATTTAATAAACAAAGCCAAATCTTCTTCTCGAGTATGTTTTAACATAAATTCCCTAAATGGCTTAACTACATTTGTTATTGCTTGTTCTTGGCTAATTTTTTCATGTATATAGGGTTGAATCCCATTTTGATTTGCTTCGTCAAGTACAGGCCGCATAACGAAAAAAGTTAAAAACAAAGCAAGTCCGGTAATCAATTGGTTAGGAGGTTGATTCTGAGTACCAATAGCTTGCTTTAGAAAATGAAATACAATGACAATTCTTGTAAAACTGGTCATCATAATCAATATTGACGGTGCAAGAGCCAACACAGTCATAATAGCTAATATTTGCAATGCTACGACGTAATCGCTCGGTTTATTGCTCTTGCCGACATTAATTGATATATTCGGTATTCCAACAGTTGTAGGTTGTTGTTTTTGTGCTACTAATGAATCACTACCCAAGACCAAAGCCAATAAAATAATAATTATTGCTTTTTTATAATATTTTGATATTTCTTTTTTCACATTTTATCTATTTTTTAAACTTTTGTTTTATTTATTCATAAAACTCCTATCAAATAATACAATAGATATGCCAAATAAAAAGCAAAAAATATATAAATATAAGACTATTCTAAATACTTGTAAATAAACAAGGGATAGAAATTTTGTGTTAATAATAATGAAATAATAACGCAAACTGTATAATTGTTATGATGAATATTAAACAGCTGGTTTATTTTACTCAAAATAAATTGAGAAGCGAATATTTGAAAAAACAAATTTTTCAGTTTTTTTTTGCAATATGATTGGTGGATTTATTCCTA
>CAZVPQ010000006.1:0-15857 GCA_964628675.1 uncultured Hyphomicrobiales bacterium
ATATTTAAGGAGCTTTTTAATGGCTAAGGAAAAATATGATCGTTCAAAGCCACACGTTAATATAGGAACTATTGGTCACGTAGATCATGGTAAAACAACATTAACAGCTGCCATAACAATGGCATTAGCAAAAAAAGGTGAAAATTCAGATGTCCGTTCTTTTGATTCAATTGATAACGCACCTGAAGAAAAAGCACGTGGAATAACGATTGCTACAGCACATGTAGAATACGAAACTGATACTAGACATTATGCGCATGTTGACTGTCCGGGTCATGCTGATTATATTAAAAATATGATTACAGGTGCAGCTCAAATGGATGGTGCAATATTAGTATGTGCCGCTGACGATGGTCCTATGCCGCAAACGAGAGAGCATATTCTTTTGGCTCATCAAGTAGGTGTCCCAAAAATTATTGTATTTATGAATAAAGTGGATATTGCTGATTCGGAGCTTCTGGAACTTATAGAGATGGAACTACGAGAATTATTAGATAAATATGATTTTCCCGGTGATGATACACCTATCATACAAGGGTCTGCTCTTCAGGCTTTGGAAGCGGGTAGTGATCCTGATGTTAAATCTGATGATCCAAGATTAGCTTGTATTTATGAGTTAATGGATGCAGTTGATTCCTATTTCCCAACTCCTATACGTGATACTGATAAACCGTTTTTAATGCCTGTTGAAGATGTGTTTTCTATAACAGGTAGAGGCACTGTTGGTACAGGTCGTGTGGAAAGAGGAGTTGTCCATTTAAATGAAGAAGTAGAAATAATTGGTTTTGGTTTACATAAGAAAACTGTTTGTACCGGAGTAGAAATGTTCCGTAAACTTCTTGATGAAGGTAGAGCAGGTGATAACGTTGGTTTGTTGTTGCGTGGCATTGACAAAAAGGAATTGGAACGTGGAATGGTTATAGCTAAACCCGGAACAATTACACCTCATCATAAATTTAATGCTCAAGTTTATGTTTTGAAAAAAGAAGAAGGTGGTCGTCATACTCCATTCTTTAGTGGATACAGACCTCAATTCTATTTTAGAACAACTGATGTTACGGGTGTTTTGAATTTGCCGGCAGGTATTGAAATGGTAATGCCCGGGGATAACCTTGACAACTTAGAAATAGAGTTGATCACTGATGTAGCTATGGAAGAGAGTTTGCGTTTTGCTATTCGTGAGGGTGGTCGTACAGTTGGATCTGGTATTGTAACAAAAATTATTGAATAATATAATCTGAATTTTGATTGTCTAGAATATTTTAGATAATCAGATAAGAAATTGGGAGTTAAAAGTGTCAGTTCAAAAAATAAGAATTAAATTAAAATCTTATGATCACAATTTGATCGACAAGTCGAGCGAGAGAATTGTGAGAACTATAAAACAAACGGGAGCTGTTGTTTCGGGTCCTATTCCTTTGCCAACAAGGCGAACTGTTTATACTGTAAATCGTTCACCCCATGTTGATAAGAAGTCAAGAGAGCAATTTGAAGCAAGGATTCATAAAAGATTGATAGATATTTTAAGTTCGACCCAGAAGACTATAGATGCATTGATGCGTCTTGAGTTGCCGGCTGGTGTTGATGTAGAAGTAAAAGTGTAATTAAGGAGATAAATGATGGAAACGGCTATTCTTGGCAAAAAAATAGGTATGACAAGTTTGTTTACGGACAATGGATTGCGAATTCCTTGTACTGTAATTGAAGCTGGTCCTTGCCCTGTTGTTCAGATTAAAACCGATGAAATTGACGGATATAATGCCATTCAAATTGGGTTTGAAAAGGTAAAGGATAAAAGCATCAATAAGCCTTTGAAAGGACATTTTGAAAAAGCTGGGGTTGATCCAGTCAGATATTCAAAAGAATTTAGAGATTTAAATATTGATGTTAAAATTGGTGAAGATATTACTGTTGAAGTCTTTAACAAAGGCGATAAGCTCAGGATTACGGGTACAAGTATAGGTAGAGGTTTCCAAGGTGTTGTTAAACGTCATCATTTTAGTGGTGTTGGTATGGCAACTCATGGGCAAAAGGATAGGCAAAGACATCCTGGTTCTGTCGGACAATCTTCGTATCCTTCACGAATCATTAAGGGTTTGAGAATGGGTGGTCGCATGGGTGGTAAAAAAGCAACAGTGAGGAATTTGGAAATAGTTGAGATTATTACGGATCAAAATTTGATTCTTGTTAAGGGCAGTGTGCCGGGTTCAGTAAATTCATTATTAGAAATAGTTAAGCAATAAGGCTGTGAGATAAAAAAATGCAGATAGATTTATATTCAAAAGATGGTAAAGTAACAGGGCAAGTAGAATTGCCAGCCGATATATTCGAGATTGAACCCAATGAGCATTCTATGTATCAAGCTGTGGTTTCATATTTGACTAATAATCGGCAAGGAACAGTTAAAACAAAAACAAGAGCTGATGTTAGGGGTACCGGCAAGAAGCCTTGGAAACAAAAAGGTAGAGGAACTGCAAGAGCGGGTTCGGTGAAATCTCCTATATGGGTTGGTGGAGGCACAGCTCATGGTCCACAGCCAAGAGATTATAATTATAAATTGCCAAAAAAAGTTAAGCGTTTGGCGCGTAAATCAGCTTTTTCGCAACGAGTTTTAGAGGCAAATCTTGGAGTTGTTGAAGATTTTTCTTTCGATAAAATCAAAACAAAAAATATGTTAAATGTTTTAGAAAATTTAAAATTGACTGGTGAAAAGACTTTGATATTGTTGACTAAGCCAGATGATGCCATATTTTTATCTTCAAGAAATATTCCGGGTCTTACTATTTCTCCGGTAGATAAGATTTCAACTTATGATTTGTTGAATCATAAGAAAATCCTTTTGTTTAAAGGAGCTATTGAAATTATAGAAAAAACTTTTAAGAATAATTAAGATTTGAGTTATTAAGATGATTGATATTATAAAGCAACCGTTAGTAACAGAAAAAGCGATGAGGCTGGGTGAGATAGGTCAATATGCTTTTCTTGTTGACCCGAACGCAAATAAAATAGAGATTAAAAAAGCTATTGAAAAAATGTTCGAGGTTAATGTAAAGAGCATTAGAACTATGAGAGTCAAGGGGAAAAAGAAATCGCAGATGACTAAAACCGGTATTATGCGTGGCAAAACAGCACTTAGAAAAAAAGCAATTGTAACTTTGAAGGATGGCCAAAAAATTGATTTGGTGTCCGGTGAAGTAAGTGAATAATATTAATAATTAAGAATGATATAAGAAGATGGGAATAAGAATTTTAAAACCGATTACACCAGGGACTAGATTTTACTCAATTAGTTCTTTTGAGGAAATTACTACTGATAGACCTTATAAGCCGTTAGTGAAATCATTGAACAAGTCGGGTGGAAGAAATAATACTGGTAGGATTACAAGTCGCCATCGTGGTGGAGGACATAAGAGGAAATATAGAATTATTGATTTCAAAAGAAATAAAATTGATATTCCTGCTATTGTTGAAACTATAGAGTATGATCCTAATCGTTCTGCACGGATTGCTTTGGTTAAATATAATGATGGTGAGCGCAAGTATATCTTAGCTCCCGATAAAATGAAAGTGGGACAGGAAATTGTTACGAGTGCAGAGGCTGAATTTAATGATGGAAATTGTTTACCTCTTTATAAAATACCAATTGGTTTGTTTATTCATAATATTGAAATGAAACCGGGCAAAGGCGGTCAATTAGCAAGAAGCGCAGGTACTTATGCTCAATTAGCGGCTGTTGACGAGAAATATGCACAAGTTAAATTACCTTCCGGTGAAATAAGATTGCTTCCAAGAGATTGTAAAGCAACTTTGGGGATAGTTAGCAATGGCGATCACGAAAACATTATGTTAGGCAAAGCAGGTAGGAATATTTGGAGAGGAAAAAAGCCACAAACACGAGGAATGGCAATGAATCCGGTAGATCACCCGATGGGTGGTGGTGAAGGTGCGTCAAAATCAGGTGGTGGGCGTCAGCATCCTACAACGCCTTGGGGTAAGTACACTAAGGGTCTGAAAACGAGAAAAAGGCATAAAATTTCTGATAAATATATTATTAAATCAAGAAAAAAGAGTAAATAAAAGGGTGAATGAATGTCTCGATCATTAAAAAAAGGTTTTTTTGTATTTTATAAATTACAGCGAAAAATTGATGTTCTTAATGAAAAAAATAAAAAGCAGGTTGTGAAAACTTGGTCAAGAGCATCGACAATAACGCCTGATTTTGTTGGGCATACGATAGCTGTACATAATGGTAAAAAATTTATACCTGTATATATTTCGGAAAATATGGTTGGTCATAAGTTAGGTGAATTTTCTCCTACACGTGTTTACAGAGGACATGCCGGTCATAGAAAATAATTTAGATAACAGTGAAAATTAATGGAGTTATAGATGGAAGCGCAGGCACAAAAAAAATATTTAAGGTCATCACCACGAAAAATGCGGTTGGTAATTGACATGATTCGTGGGAAAAGTGTAGCGAATGCTTTTGGGATTTTGAAATTTTCTACTAAGTTAGCGGCAAGAGATGCTGAGATGCTTTTAAGGTCAGCTGTTTCTAATTTATCAAATTTAGAAGATGGCATCACTTTGGATAACGATGAACTATTTGTTAAAAAAGCTTTTGTGGATCAAGGTCCAACTATGAAGAGAATTCGACCTGCCCCTATGGGCAGAGCATATAGAGTTAGAAAGCGTTCGAATCATTTAACTATTGTTGTAGCAACAGAAGATTAAGGAGTAAGTTTTGGGACAAAAAACTAATCCAATAGGTTTAAGGTTAGGTATTATTCGCCAATGGGATTCCAATTGGTATTCAGAAAATGATGTAGCCGAAAAACTGGAAGAAGATTTTAGAGTTCGGTCTTATATTAAAAAGCGTTTGAAAAAGGCGGGAGTTGCTCGTATTATTATTGAGCGAACTACAAAGCAGTTGAGAATAACTATCAATACTTCTAGACCGGGTGTTATTATTGGTAGATCCGGTAAAGATATTACTCAATTAGAAGAAGAAATTAAGAGATTGACGAAAAGAGATGATGTTAAGATTTTAATTAATGAAATCAAACGACCGGAATTAGATTCGCAATTGGTAGCTGATAATATTGCACAGCAATTAGAAGGCAGAATATCATTTAGAAGGGCTATGAAGCAATCTGTTTCATCAGCAATGAGAATGGGAGCTGTTGGTATTCGAGTTATGTGTGCGGGTAGATTAGGTGGAGCCGAAATGGCAAGGTCCGAACAATATAAAGAAGGAAGAATTCCTTTACATACTTTACGAGCTGATATTGATTATGCAACTTCTACTGCTTTTACGATTTACGGAACAATCGGTGTGAAGGTTTGGATATGCAAGGGTGAGATAATCGGTAAAAAATTATATTAAGAAAAAATTAGTGAGTTGATGAAATGTTATCTCCGAAAAGAGTAAAATATAGGAAACCCCAACGTGGGCGGAATAGAGGAAAAGCTTATAGAGGCTCAACTGTAAAATTTGGTTCTTACGCTCTTAAGACTTTGGAAGCGGCGTGGATTACAAACCGTCAGATTGAAGCGGCACGTATTGCAATAAATAGATATTTGAAACGTGATGGTAAAGTCTGGATTAGAATTTTCCCTGATAAAGGTTACACGAAACAAGCAGCGGAAACTCGAATGGGTAAGGGCAAGGGTGCTCCCGAAGGTTGGGCTGCAGTTGTAAAACCGGGTAGAATCATGTTTGAAATTGACGGTGTAACTGAGGCGGCGGCTCAGGAAGCTTTGAGGCTCGCTTCTCATAAATTGCCTATTAAAACAAAATTTGTTAAACGTATAGATTTGGTTTAAAATGAAACCGAGAAAAGCTAAAGATTTAAGAGAATTGGATATTGAAGAATTGGAGCGATTGTTAAACGAAGCTCGTGAAACTTTGGCTAAGCAAAGATTTCAACATGCTTTGAGTCAGTTGCATGACACTGCTTATTTAAAAATCATGAAAAAGGATATCGCTAGAATTAATACTATTATTAATGAACGCCAAAGAGCAAAATAATATGGAAAAAGAATTAGAAAAAAATTTAGAAGAAACTCCAGTAACTGGAGATATTGAAAACTCCGGAGAAACTTCTACTGAAAATAAAGTTGTTGGAGATGTTGCAGCAGAAACTGTTATAGATGAAGTACAGGCGAGTGAAGAATCAAATAAAGATAAAGCGAATTCCGAAGTTAAATCGTTAGGAATTGAAATTGATGATAATTCCAAAGAGAAAGTTGAAAATAAAACGTCTTCAAATAAGAGAATTTTGCAGGGTGTTGTTGTTTCCAATAAATCAGATAAGACAATTATTATCAAAGTTGTTCGACAGGTTGCGCATCCGCTTTATAAGAAGTATTATAAAAAATCGAATAAATTTATGGCTGATGATCCAAATAATGATTGTAATATTGGTGATATTGTTAGGGTAAAGGAATCTCGACCATTGAGCAGAAGAAAAAGATGGGAATTAATTGAAATAGTTAATAAAGCAAAATAATTATAAAAAGCAGAATATAATAAGGTAAATTTATGATACAGGAAGAAACAAATCTAATAGTGGCAGATAATTCCGGTGCCAAAAAAATCCGAACTATAAGGGTTTTGGGAGGTCATGGGAAAAAATATGCGAGTTTGGGCGATCTGATAGTTGTAACAGTCAAAGCGGCGATACCGAATTCAAATGTAAAAAAAGGTGAAGTTTGTAGAGCTGTTATTGTTAGAACTGCTAAAGAAGTTGGTAGGAAAGACGGTTCTTTTATTAGGTTTGACGACAATGCGGCTGTGATTTTGAATGCACAAGGAGAACCAAGAGGAACGAGGATTTTTGGCCCTGTTGCCCGTGAATTAAGAGAAAAGAATTATATGAAAATTGTTTCTTTGGCACCTGAAGTTTTATAAGAGCAAAAATGATTTTAATTAATGAGTTGATAAAATGAAAAGCAATAAAAAAGCTAAGATGAAATTAAAAAAAGATGACACGGTAATGGTAATTTCCGGAAATAATAAGGGAGAAACCGGTCGTGTATTAGTGGTTTATAATAAAACCGATAGGATTCTGGTTGAAGGAATTAATATTAGAAAAAGGCATACAAAACCTAATCAAGAAAATCAACAAGGCGGTATTTTGAGTAAAGAATTACCGATACATATTTCGAATGTTATGATTGTAGATTCTGATAAAAATCCAACAAAACTGGGATTTAGAAAAGAAGAAGTAAATGGCAAATTAGTTAGAGTAAGATATGCTAAATCAAATGGCAAGAAGATTTAATTAACAAAATAAATTGAGTAAAATGGCTAAAGCAAAAAATAAAGCATCAAATCCTTACGGATCGGTTTCTAAAAGAGTTAGTTTTAAACCGGAAGGTAAAAGATTGGAAGATGTTAAGGACAAAGAGATTCCTTCTCCAAGATTGTATGAATTTTATAAGGATAAAGTTGTTCCTGCAATGATGAAGAAGTTTAATTATAAATCTGTTATGCAGGTTCCAAAGTTAAAAAAAATAGCTTTAAATATGGGTGTAGGTCTTGCGGCACAAGATCAGAAATTATTGCAATCGGCATTAAGTGAAATGGAATTGATTGCAGGTCAGAGACCTATGATTACAAAAGCTAAAAAAGCTATTTCTAATTTTAAATTGCGTCAAGGAATGCCTATTGGTTGTATGGTAACTTTGAGAAGAGCAAGGATGTATGAATTTTTGGATAGATTCATTAATATTGCTTCTCCACGTATTCGTGACTTTAGAGGATTTCCTGATAAAGGATTTGACGGCAGGGGAAATTATACTCTTGGTATCAAGGAACAGATTATTTTTCCTGAGATTGATGTGGATAAAGTAAATAAAATTACAGGATTAGATATTACTTTTGTAGTACAATCAAATAGTGATGAAGAGTCATTAGCCTTATTAAGTGAATTTGGTTTTCCATTTAGAAAGAAAGTTTAAAGGATAAATTATGTCAACGACAGCAATTTACGTTCGTAATGAAAAAAGAAAAAGAATGGTTGAGAAATATGCGGCTAAGCGAGAAGCTTTGAAAGCATCAGGCGATTGGGAAGGTTTGCAAAAACTTCCGAGAAATAGTTCTCCAACGAGAATTGGTAATCGCTGTAAATTAACAGGCAGAAGCCGAGGAGTTTATAAAAAATTTGGGCTTTGCAGAAATGTATTTCGTCAATTAGCATTAGAGGGGAAAATTCCCGGTATTAGAAAAGCAAGTTGGTAATTAAAGAAAGAAGATAAAGTATTATGCCAGTAACAGACACAGTAGCAGACTTTTTAACTAGAATTCGCAATGCCGGGCAGGCAAAGCATAAAGTAACTGAATCGCCTGCATCGAAATTGAGATTAGGTGTTGCTAAAATATTAAAAGAGCAAGGTTTTATTGCTGATTATGAATTTGTTGATGACGGATTGCAAGGTAAGATTTCCGTAACATTGAGATATTATAAAAGGGAACCTGCTTTTAGAGATATGAAAAAAGTTAGTAAACCGGGTAGAAGAGTTTATACATCTGCAGATAATATCCCGAGGGTAAATAACGGATTGGGTATAGCGATTATATCCACTTCCCAGGGGGTAATGACTGATAAGCAGGCTCGTAAAGACAATATTGGTGGTGAAGTGCTTTGCACAATTTGGTAGTAAAATTTTTGTAAATAGGAGAATTTGAAGTGTCACGTATAGGAAATAACCCCATTAATATACCTGAAAAGGTAAAATTAAACATGAACGCTAATCATTTGGATATTCAAGGTCCAAAAGGAAAAATGCAAATAACTATTCCGAATGGATTAGAATATAAACTTGATAATAATATCGTTACTCTTTCAAGAGAAAACGATGAAAAAAAATTGAAAAGTTTACACGGGCTTACTCGTGCTTTGATTGTTAATGCTGTTGAGGGTGTTTCTAACGGTATTAAAAAAACTTTGAAAATTGAAGGAGTTGGATTTAAAGTAGAGATGAAGGGAAAAAATTTAATGTTGTCCTTAGGTTTTTCTCATCCTATTGTTGTTATTCCTCCTGAAGGAGTTGATATAGTAGCACCAAATCCTACTACAATTGAAATTAATGGTTTTGATAAACAGTTGGTTGGTGAAACTGCCGCTGTAATTCGTAAACTTCGTAAACCTGAACCATATAAGGGTAAAGGTATTCGATATGAAGGTGAATTTGTCAGGCGTAAAGCAGGTAAGACTGCTGCTAAATAAATGAATAAACAATAGTTATGAGTAATAAATAGATATAAAAATGAATATTCAACAAGTAAAAAAGACAAGAAGGATTCGTAGAAAGAATCATATTAGAAAAATAATCAAAGGTACGGAGCAGAGACCTAGATTAACTGTTTATAAAAGTTTAGGTAATATTTATGCTCAGATTATTGATGATACGGCAGGTGTAACTTTGGCATCGGCATCTACAATTGATAAGGAAGTTAAACCTATGATAAAAGATGGTGTTAGTAAATTGGAACAGAGCAAAATTGTTGGTTCTGTTGTTGCTAAAAGAGCAGTAGAAAAAAATATTAAGAAAGTTTCTTTTGATAGGAATGGTTTTCTTTATCATGGAAGAATCAAAACTCTTGCTGAAGCAGCGAGAAAATCCGGTTTGGAATTTTAATTTTTATAATATAAACTTAATTTTAAGGTTGAAGGAGATATAAGTGGGAAAATTTAAAGCATCGGAGTTTGAATTAAATGATAAATTAGTTTATGTTGGGCGTACAGCTAAAGTTGTTAAGGGTGGTAGAAGATTCAATTTTTCTGCTATTGTAGTTGTTGGCGATGGACTAGGGCATGTTGGCTATGGTTTAGGCAAAGCTTCGGAAGTAGTTGATGCTGTAACAAAAGCAACAGAAAATGCTAAGAAGAGTATAGTAAAAATTATAATTCAGGGTAATACTATACCTCATAAAGTAGTTGGCAGATATGGTGCGGCTAAAGTTCTTATTAAGCCTGCAACTCCCGGTACAGGCGTTATTGCCGCCGGTGGAGTTCGTGCAATTTTAGAATTAGCCGGTGTTCAAGATGTTTTGACTAAATCATTAGGATCTTCTAATCCTCATAATACGGTGAAAGCGGCTATGAGAGGGCTTTTGGAGCTTGAAGATTCTCAAGCTGTTGCTCAAAGAAGAGGTATTCCTGAAGTTCAGGTTTTGCAAGGTTGATTTAAAATATTGTTTGAATTTTAAGATAAGATAGTAAAAATGGCTAAGATTAAAATAACTCAGAAAAAGAGTATAATTCATAGAAGCGAAAAGCAGAAAAGAACCATAAAGGCTATGAATTTGGGGAGACCTAATAATACGACAATTATGCCCGATAATCCTCAGACTAGAGGTATGATCGAAGTTGTTAAGCATTTGGTTGCAATAGAAGAAATTAATGATTAATTAGGAATATAGTTCCTTCAAATAAGTTTGATATTAAGGATATTAAAGTAATGAAGCACATTGGAAATTTAAAATACGCCGAAGGTTCGAGACAGAAAAAGAAAAGAATCGGTCGAGGTCAAGGCTCCGGTCACGGTGGCACTTCTACGCGTGGTGATAAAGGGCAACAATCAAGATCGGGATATAGCAAAAAATTCGGTTTTGAGGGTGGTCAAATGCCTATTAATAGAAGATTGCCTAAATATGGTTTTAATAACCATTTTAGGGTTGAATATCAAGTAGTTAATGTTAGTAGATTGCAAGAATTGGCTGATGAAAATAAATTAAAAGATAATAAAGTTAATTTTGATATACTTTTTGATTTGGGTGTTTTATCAAAACGTAGAAAACCATTAAAAATCTTAGGTAACGGGGAATTAAAAGCATCGTTAAATGTGGAAGCACATAATTTTACCGAATCTGCTAAGAAAAAAATTGAAACTGCTGGAGGGACGGTAATAATTCATGAGTAATTTTGTTCAAACATTTCAAAATATTTTTAAGATTGAGGAATTAAGAAAAAGAGTAATTACCACAATCTTAATTTTAATTGTTGTTAGGGTTGGCGCTTTTATTACACTGCCGGGTGTTGATGTTGAAGTATTACGAGCTACTTCGGGAAGTAATTCTAATACTTTGTTCGGGTTGTTTGATATGTTTGTAGGTGGTGCATTTTCAAATGCGGCAATATTTGCATTAGGTATCATGCCTTATATTACTGCATCGATTATTCTGCAAATGGGTGGTATTGTAATACCTGAACTTCAAAAATTACAGAAATCTGGTGAAGAGGGTCAAAGAAAGATAACACAATATACTCGAATAGGAACGGTAATTATTTCTGCTATGCAAGCTTGGGGATTTAGTATTAAATTACTTAATACTCAAACTTCTTCGGGTATGCCTTTGGTTCCTGAATCCGGATTGTTTTTTACTTTGTCAACAATATTTTTGTTAACTGCGGGAACAACATTTTTAATGTGGTTAGGTGAGCAAATTACGGAGCGAGGTATTGGGAATGGAATTTCCTTGATAATATTTATTGGTATTATTGCAAGATTACCGGTTGCTTTGATACAAGAATATAAATTAATTGAAGTTGGTTCAAGGGTTTGGATTGTTGAAGTAGTAATATTTGTTTTATTAGCTGTCATAGTCGCCTTGGTGATATTAATTACACAGGGTGCGAGGAAAATTCCTGTTCAGTATGCAAAGCGAGTTGTTGGCAGAAAGGTGTTTGGTGGGACAACTCAGTATATACCTTTGAGAGTTAATACAGCGGGCGTTATGCCTATTATATTTGCACAAGCATTAATGTTTATACCAAATACCATTGTGCAATTTTTTCCGGACAGTCCGTTTTTTATTGAATTGGCTAGAATGTTCAGTGCTAGGTCATTTGTTTATGCGACAATTTATGGATTGATGATAATATTTTTTACATATTTTTATACTGCTATTGTATTTAATCCTAAGGATATTGCAGATAATATGAAAAAACAAGGTGGATTTGTACCCGGTATAAGACCTGGTAGAAACACTAGTGAATATATAGATAATATTTTGACAAAAATTACTTTACCAGGCTCAATATTTCTTGCATTAGTGGCAATATTGCCAACCTTTATGATGAATGTAATGTCGGTAACGAGTTCTTTTTCAAGTTTCTTTGGCGGTACTAGCTTGCTGATTATTGTAGGTGTCGCATTGGATACTTTGCAACAAATGGAGTCATATTTATTAATGCGTCATTACGATGGATTTATGAAGAATGGTAAAATGAAGGGTAGAGTTGGAGCCGGAGGATTCTAATATGAAATCTAAATTGAAACATAGGAATAATAATAATTTTAGAAGTCCTTATATTAAGACAGCGAAAGAGATAGATTTATTAGAAAAAGCTGGTAGAATTGTAGCAGAAACGCTTAGTATGTTAGGGAAGTATGTAAAACCCGGCATAAGTACTTTGGAAATTGATAAAATCGCAGAAGATTATATTTTGTCTAAAGGGGCAAAACCTGCATTTAAGGGATATGGAGTAGGAAATCTCGTTTTCCCAAATACATTGTGTATTTCTATTGATAGTGAAGTTGTTCATGGAATACCAAGTGATAGGAAATTAATAGAGGGCGAAATAGTATCTTTGGATTGTGGGAGTGAGCTTGATGGATATTTTGGTGATAGTGCTATGACTTATGCGGTTGGTGAAATATCCGAATTGAAACGTAAATTGATGGAAGTAACTGAAAAATCATTGATGCTTGGTATAGAGCAAGCAGTTGAAAGAAATAAGATCTTTGATATATCTCGAGCAGTGCAATCTTATGTTGAAGCTAATAACTTTAATGTAACAAGGGAATTAGTTGGTCATGGGATAGGTTCACATTTGCATGAAGAACCTCCTGTTCCAAATTTTGTTCCTGCTTTGATGCATAGAGCTCAATTTCCAAATGTAAAATTGGTTAATACAATGGCAATAGCGATTGAACCGATGGTTCATTCAGGTGGTAAAGCTATTAGAACTAAATCAGATGGTTGGACGATAGTTACGGCAGACAATTCTCCGGCAGCGCATTTTGAGCATACAGTAGTAATAAATGATAATAAACCAATTATTTTAACATTAAGAGATTAAATAAAAAGAATGGCAAAACAAGGATTAATAAGGATTGATGGTAAAGTGGAAGAGACACTTCCCAATACACAATTTCTTGTAAAACTTGAAAATGGACATCAAATTCTTGCTCATATTTCAGGCAAAATGAGAATGAATTTTATTAAAATTTTACAAGGGGACAAGGTAACGGTAGAGTTGTCTCCCTATGATCTGTCAAAAGGCAGAATTGTTTATCGATATAAATAAATTTAGTTTAGTAATTTATAGGATGGTGCTATTATGAAAGTTCAAGCATCGGTTAAAAAAAGAAATCCGGACGACAAAATTGTTCGTCGAAAAGGAAGAGTATATATAATTAACAAAAAGAATCCCAGATTTAAGCAAAGACAGGGATAATTAATTAAATAGGAGATATGAAGTGGCACGTATTGCGGGAATTGATTTACCAAAGAATAAGAGAGGCATTATCGGTTTAACTTATATTTATGGTGTTGGGCGAACGACATCGAATGAAATATTAGATAAATCGGGTATTGATATCAACATTAGAGTTAAAGATTGGACAGATGATCAAATAGCTCAAATAAGACAAGCAATCCAAGAGTTTAAAGTAGAAGGTCAGTTGCGATCAGAAGTTCAGATGAACATAAAGCGACTGATGGATATTGGATGCTATAGAGGGCTACGGCATAGAAAAGGACTTCCTGTTCGTGGTCAACGAACAAAAACAAATGCGCGCTCACGTAAGGGTAGAAGAAAAACTGTTGCCGGTAAGAAGAAAGCGGCGGCTAAAAAATAATTAGAAATTTGTTGTATTTTTTATAAAGATTTAAATGGCAGCAGGCAAAAGAAAAATTAAAAAGAAGGTTGTATCCGATATACACGGAAAAGCTTTTATTAAAGCAACATTTAATAATGTAATGGTTACTATTTCGGATATGTATGGCAATACTTTGTGTTGGTCTTCAGCTGGACGAAATGGTTTTAGAGGTTCTAAGAAAAACACTCCTTATGCCGCACAAGTTTCAGCAGAAAAATCGGCAAAAGAAGCTTATGATATGGGACTTCGTAAAGTCGATGTTGTAGTCAAAGGACCAGGCTCAGGTAGAGAAGCGGCAATTAGAGCCTTGACTCAAGCAGGATTGGCAGTTCATAGCATTATTGATAAAACTCCTATTCCTCATAACGGTTGCAGACCGCCAAAAAGAAGAAGAGTTTAACTTAAATTTTTAATTAACAATTAAATAGCTTTTTGAATTATCCGGAAGCAATAATATTAATATGAACACACAAATACAAATGCCCGAAAGGGTTCAGATTGAAGAATCTGCAGACGAAAGTCAAAGTAGATTTATACTTAGACCATTAGAACACGGTTACGGTGTAACTATTGGTAATTCTTTGAGACGCGTTTTATTATCCTCAATTCCCGGTGCGGCGATTATCGGTTTAAAAATAAGCGATGTATTGCATGAGTTTCAAACAATACCAGGAGTTATTGAAGATGTTTCTGAGGTTATATTAAATCTTAAAGAAATCAGATTAAAAACAATTGATAAGAAAGCTCAACGAATAATGTTTCATTTGAAGGGTCCAAAAACTTGGACTGCCAGAGATATTCAGGAAGCTTCTGATCAAATTGAAGTAATGGATGCCGATCATCATATAGCAGAATTAGCTGATGATGCCGATTTTGATATTGAATTAAGGATTGGTCGAGGAAAAGGTTATATTCCTGCAGAAGACCAGCAGTTAGTAGATTATCCTATTGGCATGCTTCCGATTGATGCTATTTATACGCCAATTAAAAATGTTATTTATAAAGTTGAACCTTTTAGGGTTGGACAAAGAACAGATTATGAACAATTAGTTCTTGATGTTATAACTGATGGTACAATAACTGCTGTCGAGGCTGTAAATTATGCGGCTAAATTAATTAATGACCATATTAAGTACTTCATTACATTTTCTGATGAAGACGAGGAAGAGCAGCAACAAGTACTCGTAGAGGAAGAAGTTAAAGAAGCTGAAAGAAATAAATTACGTAAAATATTGATGACTCCTGTTGATGAATTGGAATTATCAGTAAGGGCACACAATTGCTTAAAGGCAGCTAATATTAAGTCATTAGGCGAGTTAGCAAGGTTACAAGAGCAAGAATTATTAAAATTTAGAAATTTTGGTAGGAAATCATTAACCGAATTGAATGATATTGTAGCTTTATATGGCTTGGAATTCGGTATGAACGTAGATAAATATATGAAAGAAGATACCCAGAAGCTTGATTTAGGCGATATGTATTAATTTGTAAACAATTATATAAGAGTTTGATATGAGACATAAGATTAAAGGCAGAAAATTAAACAGAACAAGTAGTCATAGGAAGGCACTTATGAGAAGCTTGGCTTCTGCATTATTTGAACACAAGAAAATTTCTACAACACTTGCTAAAGCTAAGGAATTGCGTCCTTATGCCGAGAAGTTAATCACTAAAGCCAAGCATGCTGTGATTAATGAAAAACAAGGTTTATTACCGGAAGGTCAAACTATTGATATTCATAATCGTAGAATTGTTTATAAAAACATTAGAAAAAAAGCTGTTTTGCAAGAATTATTTGATGTTATAGCACCTCTTGTTGAGGAAAGAGACGGTGGGTATTCTCGAATAATTAAAACAGGTCATCGTCGTGGTGATGGTTCTAGTCAAGCAATAATTGAATTGGTTGATTGGTCGGCTCCTAAAGACGGTGCTAGTAATATGAAATCAAAGAAAAGACGTAAACA
>CAZVPQ010000007.1:0-15838 GCA_964628675.1 uncultured Hyphomicrobiales bacterium
AAAGATATTATGACTACAGAAGAATTAAAAGGATTAAAAGTTGACAAAGTTATTGACGCAAGAGGTACAGCATGCCCGGGTCCACTTTTAGAAGTAAAACGCAATATAGCATCAGTTGAAGTCGGACAGATTGTAGAAGTTCAATCAACAGATCTTGGTACTACAAAGGATATCCCAAGATGGTGCAAAAAAATGCAACACGAATATTATGGATTTTATGAAGATTCAGGATTTTATAAAATATTATTTCAAAAATCAAAATGAGTAATAGAAAATGAGTGATAAAGAAAATTTCAAACCGAAAATTCTTGTGTTTTCTACTGAGAAAATTTCTGATCCTGGGATTGATTTAGCAGGACTTATGAAAATGCACTATCCTCCTACGGTTTATACTATTGTAGTACCTTGCTCAAGTGCAGTTAAACCTATTTGGATTATACATGCATTTAAGAAAGGAATGGATGGTGTATTTATTGCCGCTGATGGTTCTGACTGTGCGTATCGCACCGATTGTTCGGAAATGACTGCTAATGTTGTTAAAGCAGCACAAGAGTTAATGACAAGTGAAAAGATTAATGTATCAAGACTGAAAATGGCGGCGATATGTTCTGTTTGTGCAGAAGCTTTTGCCGGTCATATGAATGAGTTTTATGATTCATTAAATAAGTTAGGAAGTATAAAGAACGAGATAGGAGAAGCAAATGGCTAATCAACAAGAATATGATGCTATAGTTGTTGGCGGAGGTATTGCAGGAATGGAATCGTCAATTAATCTTGGTGATATGGGATTTAAAACTCTATTAGTTGAAAAACAATCAAGTATTGGCGGGAAAATGATTTTGCTTAGCAAAGTTTTTCCTACTCTTGATTGTGCAAGTTGTATTTCCGGTCCTAAAATGGCAGGAACTGCTCACCATCCTAATATTGATATGATGACTTCTACCGAAATTAAAAATATCAGTAAAAATTCTGATGGTACATTTACTGCTACTATTCTCAAAAAACCAACTTATGTGGACAACAATGCTTGTACGGGTTGTCAGCAATGCGAAGAAGCTTGTACCGTTACAAGACCGGATGAATATCAATATGACTTGGTATCAAGGAAAACCATATTTATTCCTTTCCCGCAAGCTATTCCTAAAAAAGCATTTATGGAAAGAGCTGGAACTTCCCCTTGTATCAATCGTTGTCCGGCTGATGTAAAAGCCAATGGTTATATTTCGCTTACAAGAATGGGTAAATATAAAGAAGCTTTTAATCTTCATTTGGAAGATGCACCGATTCCCGGTAGTCTTGGAAGAGCTTGTTATGCACCTTGTGAAGGTGAATGTACACGTGGAGATATGGAAGGCACTGTTGATATTAGAAAAATAAAAAGATTTTTCTCTGATCAATATTATGCTAAACATCCTGAGCCTGAATATGGTGCTGTTGAACAAACAATGAATAAAAGTGTTGCTGTTATCGGTGGTGGACCCGCAGGACTTACAGCCGCTTTCTTTCTTGCGAAAAAAGGTTATAAAGTCAAAATATTTGAAGCGAAAAAAGAATTAGGCGGTATGCTTAAATATGGTATTCCTTCATTTAGATTACCCAACAATATTGTTGATAGAGATATTAAGAATATTACTGCATTGGGTGTTGAAGTGGAAACAAATAATAAAGTGGAAAATGTTTTAGACTTAAAGAATAAAGGTTTTAACGCTGTCTTTGTTTCTGTTGGAACTCATGAAACAAGGAAATTCAATTTTGAAGGTAGCGATCTTCAAGGAACTTGGGATTGCTTAGATTTTCTACAAAGAGCAAATTCAGGCGAAAAAATTAATTTTGCAGGTAAAAATGTTGCTATTTTTGGTGGCGGTAATGTTGGTATTGATACCGCAAGGGTAGCTATTAGACTTAAAGCTAAAAAAGTTACCGTTATTTATAGAAGAAGCCGACAAGAAATGCCTGCTTTCGATTTTGAAATAAAAGAAGCCGAAGAAGAAGGGGTTGAATTCCAATTTCTTACAAACCCGGTTAAATTTATTGGAGAAAACGGAAATATCAAGCAAGCTGTTTGTGTCAAAATGAAATTAGGTAAGCCTGACGAAAGTGGCAGACGCAGACCGGTAGTTATTAAAGGTTCTGAACATAAAATAAGTGTTGATGCCGCTATTATGTCTATTGGACTTATGCCTTCAACATCTCCTTACAAAGGCGAATTGGAATTGAATTCTGATGGGACTATCAAAGTCAATAATGAAACATTGCAGTCTTCAAAAGGATTTGTTTTTGCCGGTGGCGATGTTGCAACAGGTGCTTCAACCATTATTGAAGCAGTTGGTCAAGGCAAAAGAGCTTCTTTCTTTATTGATAGATATTTACAAGGACAAAGCCTTGAAAATACCGATTACGGTTATCATTTGGCAGTAGTTGATAAAGAATCTATTTTAAAAAATAGAAAAAGTTTAAATGAGGTTAAAAAGCCGCGTGTTAATCAACAAGAAAGATCTCCAGTAGAAAGAATTCATGATTTTGATGAAATCGAATCTACTTTTACTGAAGAAGAAGCTTTTTACAGCGCGTCGAGATGTATGGATTGTGGAACCTGTAGCGAATGTCATCAATGTGTAGAAGTTTGTCCTGCTCATTGTATTGATTTTAACCAGAAACCTGAAGAATTAACTATTCATGCTAAATCTGTTGTAATGGCTACCGGATTTAACCTTTTTGATGCACAAAAAATGCCAAGATATGGTTTTGGTGTGTACAAAAATGTTGTAAATTCAATGCAAATGGAGAGAATAATTGCTCCTACAAAACCTTATCATACAGTTTTAAGACCAACTGATGGAAAAGTACCTGATAATATTGCTTATGTTTTATGTGTTGGTTCCAGAGATCATACAATTGGCAATCCTATATGTTCTCAGATTTGTTGTATGTATTCAATAAAACATGCCCAATTGTTAATGGGGTCTTTACCTTTAGCGGATATAACAATTTATTATATCAATATTAGAGCATTTGGAAAAGGTTTTGAAGAATTTTATCAACAAGCCAAAGGAATGGGCGTACAATTTGTCAAGGGCAAGGTAGCCAAAATAAAAGAGAAAGAAAATGGAAATCTTATTCTAAGATATGAAGATATTGCTAATGGCACTGTCAGAGAAGCCGAGCATGATATGGTTGTTTTATCTGTTGGTGTACTTCCCAATCAAGATGTTAAATCAATGTTTTCAGGCGATAAAGTTAAATTAGATAAGTATAATTTTATAGATCAGGTAGATCAATTGGTAAGCCCGGAATCAACAAGTATTGAAGGTGTTTATGTTGCGGGGACTGCCTCAGGTCCAAAAGATATTCCTGATTCAATTGTTTCTGCAGGTGGAGCTGCATCAGAAGCAGCAGGCTATATAAGGAGGTTGTCGAAATGAAAGAAAAGAAAGATAAATTGAATCACAAAATTGGTGTATATATCTGCCATTGCGGTGGCAATATTTCCGATTATGTTGATGTTGATAAAGTCAAAGAAGAAATGGAAAAAGAAGAAGGAGTTATTGTTTCTAAAGCTCCTATGTTTGCTTGTTCCGATTCAACTCAACAAGAAATGATAGATGATGTAAAAGCCAATGGTTATGATTCTTTCGTTGTAGCTTCTTGTTCTCCTAAACTTCATCTTAATACATTTAGAGAAGTTGCCAAGAGAGCCGGAATGAATCCGTATAATTATGTTCAAGTAAATATTCGAGAGCAAGATTCTTGGGCTCATTCGGATAGACCTGCCGAGGCTACAGAAAAAGCAATTAAACTTGTTAGATCAGGTATAGCAAGAGTTAGATATTCCAAACCTTTGGAACGGATCAAAATTAAAACCGTAAATGCTGTTGCTGTTATAGGTGCAGGTGTTTCAGGTTTGAGGTCTGCTATTGAGCTTGCAGATTTGGGTAGCCAAGTTTATTTGATTGAAAAAGACCATTTTATTGGTGGGAGAATTCCTCAGTGGGGAGAATTATTTCCTACTTATGAAACAGGTGAAGACATTATCAGCAAGTTATATAATGAAGTAAAGAAAAGACAAGATAAAATCACATTATTTACTGGAGCTGAAATTAAAGGAATTTCAGGAAGTGTAGGAGATTTTACAGCTGAGATTCAAATTACACCAAGGTATGTTAAAAAAGAATGTACAAAAGAGCAATTTGATAAAGCGGTAAAAATATGCCCGGTAGAAGTTGATAATGAATTTGATTTTGGCTTAACTAAGAGAAAAGCTATTTATAAAACTTATGATAGAGCTTATCCTTCTAAACCGGCAATTGATATGAAATCTTGTACCAAATGTGGGGATTGTTTGGCAATTTGTAAAGATGCTATTGATTTAGAGCAAAAAACTGAAACATTAAATATCAATGTTGGAGCAGTTATTGTACATACCGGATTTGATCCTTATGAACCAAAAGAGGGTGAATTTGGTTATAAAACAATTGACAATGTAATAACTCTTCCCCAACTATTGAGATTAGCTCAACTTAGTGATAAAAAACTTATATATAAAGGCAAAGAAATTAGGAGTATTGCTTATATTTATTGTGTCGGCAGTAGGCAAGTCGATGGAGAAAACAAGTATTGCTCTCGTTATTGCTGTACTTCGGCTATTTTTACATCATTAGATCTCCATAAAAGGTTTGACAAAATTCAATCTTACCATATAAATAAAGGAATTCGAACTTATGGTAAGCAAGAGATAATATATGAACAGTCTTCGCAACAAGGTGATATTTACTTACAGTTTATTGATACTCAACCACCTGTTGTTGAAAAAGATGGTAATCAAACGATAGTAAAACTGAAAGATATTCTTACTGATAGTGAGGAAATGGAAGTTGCCGCTGATTTAATAGTATTGGTTACAGGTATGGTACCCAGGGAAAATCAAAATCTTATTAATGTTTTAAAAATTCCAATAGGACGAGATGGTTTCTTTAATGAGATTCATAACAAATTAAGACCTGTTGAAACTGTAATTGACGGGATATTTATTGCAGGGACTTCGCAAGCACCAAAGAATATTAGACATGCTTTGATGTCCTCTCTGGCGGCTTCAGGCAAGGCAGATGCTTTGATTGGTAGTGGGGAACTTGAATTAGAGCCTCTTGTTGCAAAAGTTGATGAAGACAAATGTGAATGGTGTGAAAATGGTGTTGAGGTTTGTCCGTATGATGCCATTACTAAGATGGAACTAAAAGATGGTAAATTTGTAGCTCATATTAACGAAGCTCTTTGCAAAGGATGTGGCACTTGCACAACTGTTTGTCCTAATGATGCATTACATATAGTTGGTTTTTCTAATAACGAAATAGAAACAATGATAGACTCATTTTTAGTCGAGGAGGAAGTTTAATGCTTGATTTAAAAAGATATAAAACTGAGGAATTTAAAACCATTCAAAGAATGATTTTTAATGCAATCAAAAGCGATTCGAAATCTGTTATTCAAATTGCTAAAGAAATTGATCTTCCTGTACATATTGTTAACTATGTTTTGCACTCCAGTGTCAAATATGGGTATATTAAGGAAACCGGCATGGATGAAGACCAAGAATACTATTTTTATGGATTAACCGGAAAGGAGGATCGAAATGTCTAGAGTAAATCCTGATTTTGTTAAAGAAATTGAGAAATATGGAGAGTTTAATGCAGCTGTATGTTTTAATTGTGGTAATTGTACTGCTATTTGTCCTATGGGAATAGATATTTTGCCACGTACTATTTTTAGACATGCATTAATTGGTTTATCAAACAAAATTATTGACAATGAAGAATTAATCTTTTCTTGTTTGTTATGTAAATTATGTGAAGCAACTTGTCCTAGAGAAGTCCCAATTGCCGAAAATATTAGATCATTGCGCCATTATATTAATCGTGTGGATTATAAAATTAAATAGGAGAAATAAATATGGCTATGCCAACAAAAGAAGTTTTGGGAATATTAATTGATAATCTAAGAATAAGGAATAGCGTACTCCCAATTTCTAAAAAAGCTGCCACTAAGTGGGCAAAAGACTTGAATATTCCCAAAGGTGGAGAAACTATTATTTATACAGGATTAATGTATCAATTAATGCCTTATATAAGCGGACTTGTTAATGCACTTGAAAAATTGGATGGTTCATTTTTGTTGAAATTTATTAAATTAGGAAGATATGTTAATAAGTTTATTAATATTTCAAAATTTTTTGGTAAAATTGATAAACAGGAAGTGGAGAAACATAATAAGACTTTGTATATTATTGCTAAACTTTTAAAAAAATCCGGATTAAAATTTGGTTATTTGTATAATGATGACTTATATGCAGGTACTTTAGCTTATGACTTAGGTGCTGATGAGGCATTGCATGAGCATATTGCAAAGGTTTATAAAAAGCTTAAAGATAATAATGTAAAAAGAATTATCACTGTTGACCCTCACACAACAAATATGCTTAGAGAAGTTTTCCCTAAAATAATTAAGAATTTTGATATTGAAGTTAAAAGTTATCTTCAAATTTTATATGAAAATAATATAAAACCTGTAAAGCAGACAAATGGTGAAGTTGTTGTACATGATTCATGTGTTTATGCACGTTATGAAAACGTTATAGATGAACCCAGAATATTATTAGAAAATGCAGGTATAAAAATTTTAGAACCCGAAGATAACAAAAAACTTACACATTGCTGCGGCGGACCTGTTGAATCTTTATTTCCTGATAAAGCACTTGTTGTTGGGAAAAAGCGTGTTAAACAATTAAACAAAGCAGGGAAAAATGTTGTTGTTATGTGCCCGATTTGTTTTGCAAATTTGAGTAGGTCTGTTTCACCAGATGAAAATGTTACAATAAATGATATTACTTATTTTTTAAATGAAGCTTATTTAGATAATTAATTTTTATTTATTTGCTTATGCTTTGTTGTAAATATGTTAATTGTTAGTACCCTTTTCAAAATGGTCGCATTTAGCATATTGTCCATTTGCAATTTATTTTGCAAATATTAAAAATGCAGCAGTAGAAATGCAAAAGAAAAAACTTAAAAAAGCTGCATAACTCTTTAAAAAAAGGCAACAATTTTAAAATATTGTTGCCTTTTTTATTTTTTAGATTCTCTTAAAATATCGTTTTGTTATTCATTCTAATTTAGCCACACCTAACAATTTAGGCGATTATTTTTTTCGTCAATTTGATAGTTGTTAAAATTTATTATACATTTGTAATATTGGAAATCAATATTTTTTTAAAAACTATATTGCTGTCCAGCAATATATAATAATGAATTTTGGGAACTATGGAGGGCTAAAGATAATATGAAGAAGATCTTTTTGATTCTACTAATTGCCGGATTGGTCTATTGGATTTTCTATGACGCTTATTTTGAAAAGCCAAGGACAAAAAGCCGTTTAACGGAGTTAAAAGAAAAATATTCTCAATCTCATGGGATTGAAGTTACTCATACAACGGTAGATCATACTCAATTTAAACAGTTAAAAAAGAAGTTCAATACTCCTCAAGAAGTTACAAAAGAATGTATTAGCTGCCATAACAAAAGTCATTTAGAAGTTATGAAAACCGCTCATTGGAATTGGGAAAGAGAAGACTTTGAAAAAGGTAGAGGTGTTACATATCTTGGCAAAAAAAATGCGATTAATAATTTTTGTATTGGTATCGGTGGAAGCGAGCAATCTTGCAATCGATGCCATGCCGGTTATGGTTGGAAAGACAAATCGTTTGATTTCCATGATTCAGAAAGTGTTGATTGCTTAATTTGTCATGCTCCCGCCGAAAAATTTTACAAAGGAAAAAGCCTTGCGGGTAATCCTGATCCCTCAATAGATTTGTCTGATGCCGCTCAAAGTGTTGGAAGACCTACAAGAGAGAATTGTGGTTCTTGTCATTTTTATGGTGGAGGCGGCAATAATGTAAAACATGGTGATTTGGAAAAATCATTATATACTGCAACAAGAGATGTAGATGTTCATTTAGGTGTCGATGGAATCAATATGGAGTGCGTTGATTGTCATACAGCTAGCCAGCATATAGTCAAAGGTAGAATGTACACATTATCATCTACTAACCATAGAAGATTGCTTTGTGAAGATTGTCATACTTCTACACCTCATAAAGAAGACATTTTAAATGAACATACCGTTAAAGTTGCTTGTCAGACTTGTCATATTCCTGAATATGCAAAAGTGAATAAAACAAATACTTATTGGGATTGGTCAACAGCAGGCAAATTAAGAAATGGCAAACCTTATCATGTTTTAGATGAGGAAGGAAATCATACTTATTTGTCCATTAAAGGTTCCTTTATTTGGAAAAAACATTTAAAACCGGAATATGTTTGGTTCAATGGGACGGCTGGTCATTATATACCTTGCGATAAAGCTGACACAAATAAACCTATACAAATTAATTTATTGCATGGTAGTTACAAAGATAAAGATTCAAAAATAATTCCTGTTAAGATTCATAGAGCAAGACAAATATATGATACTAAATTCAAAAGGATAATTCAACCAAAATTATATTCCAATAATAAAGAAGAGGGTGGATATTGGAAATTGTTCGATTGGAATGTCGCAAATAAAGTAGGTATGGAATATAATAAAAAAAGATATGGAATAACTAATTCTAAAGATTCTTGTTATAGTGGGCATTATGCCTTTGTCAGGACCGAGATGTATTGGCCCATTAACCACATGGTATCGACTAAAGATAAATCGGTTAAATGTAATGAGTGTCATACAAGAAACAATAGCAGGCTTGCTAATTTGACAGGCTTTTATATGCCGGGTAGAGACCACAGCTCATTAATTGATACACTCGGTTGGATTGTTATTATTCTCTCCTTGATTGGAGTATTAGTTCACGGAGGAATTAGAATCTATATGAATTATTCAAGAAAACATTAATAATTATTTTAAGGTATAAAAGAAATGAAAGCAGTATATATTTATCATAAGTTTGAAAGATTTTGGCATTGGACACAAGCGGCGTTAATCTTGTTTTTAGGATTTACAGGATTTGAAGTCCACGGTTCATTTACATTTTTCGGTTACGAAAATGCTGTAATGTATCACCGTTATGCCGCATGGGCATTTATTGTATTGATTGTTTTTGCTATTTTTTGGCATTTGACAACAGGTGAGATTAAACAATATATGCCAACTTTGAAAAACTTAAAAGCACAGATTAACTATTATCTATTAGGCATTTTCAAAAATGCACCTCATCCTACAAAAAAGACTGTGCTGAGTAAATTGAATCCCTTGCAAAGATTAACTTATTTAGGATTAAAAATTGTTGTTTTTCCTATCTTAGTATTTTCAGGATTACTTTATATGTATTATCGTTATCCTATGGCAGATTCAGTTCAATCACTTGATGTTGGCAATTTGCAATGGATAGCATATTTACATACGGTTGGTGCCTTACTATTGGTTGCATTTTTAGTAGTGCATCTATATTTAATTACAACGGGCGAATCTTTATTTTCAAATCTTAAAGCAATGATAACGGGATATGAAGATATTGAAGATGATGATGACGAAGAATTATCAGAAGAAAATAAAGAAAATTAATAATAAATTTTAGGTTGTGTTATGAATTTAACAGAATATAAAGCAGATATGAAAAAAACCAAGTATATGAATCCTTATATTGCAGGATTATTGCTTGGGCTTACTCTATTGGCTTCGGTATTTATTACCGGTAGAGGTTTGGGAGCCAGTGGTGCTGTCAAAAGTGCAGTTGTTGTCGGAGTTGAGACAGTAGCTCCTTCATATACAGCAAACTCGACTTTTTTCAAGGATTACTCCAAGGCACACAAAGGTTCTCCTTTGAAACAATGGCTTGTATTTGAAATAATAGGTGTAATAATTGGTGGGTTCGTTTCAGGGTTAATTTCAAATAGATTGAAATTTAAACTCGAAAAGGGTTCGTCAATTACTAAAAAGACCAGACTAATAGCGGCTTTAATTGGCGGAGCATTATTTGGTTATGGCGCCTCGCTCGGGCGTGGTTGCACAAGTGGAGCCGCATTAAGCGGTATGGGAGTGCTATCTACAGGAGGTATTGTTGTTATGATTGCTATATTTGGCGGAGCTTATGCATTTGCTTATTTTTTCAGAAAATTATGGTTGTAAGTTTAAATATTAAAAGAGAAAATTATTATGGGACCGTTCGTACCTGACATATTTAGCGGAGAATTTAACTATGTAATCGCTTTGGTTATTGGTTTATTCTTTGGTTATATTTTAGAAAATGCCGGTTTTTCGTCATCAAGAAAAATCGCAGGATTGTTTTATGGCTATGATTTTACAGTATTAAAAGTTTTCTTTACTGCAGGTATTGTAGCCATGGTTGGAATTATATTCTTGAATTTTTATGGATTGCTTAACATTGATGTTATATTTATTAATCCTTTTTATTGGCCCTCGGCTATTGTTGGTGGTTTGATTATGGGATTAGGAATGGTGGTAGGTGGCTATTGCCCGGGGACGAGTATATGTTCTTCGGCTATTGGCAAAATAGATGCTATGGTCTTCCTATTTGGAATCACTATTGGTATCTTTTTATTTATTCTTACCTATCCTGTTGATTTCTATAAATCAGGTTTCTTAGGTAATCCTTTTGTTTATGATTCAATTGGAATGTCAAGAGGTTTATTTGTTTTCTTATTAGTTTTTGCGGCAATTGGAACTTATGTATTCGGAACAAAATTAGAAAAGAAATTAAACCAATTTACCGAACATCCTGAAAAGCAATATTTTAAGAAATATTATGTTACTATTGGAGTTGCTGTTGTAATAGCTTTCATCATAATGTTTATTCCTAATTGGAAAACAAATGTAATGGAAGATTCTGCTGAAGATGCAGTAGAAAATGTAAGAGATATTGATTTCATGACTGCTGATGAATTAGCTTTTAAATTAACTCATCAATTCAATAATTTAGAAGTTATTGATGTCAGATCTCCTGAAGAATTTAAAAAATCAAATATACCTACTGCTATTAATATACCATTGAAAGATTTTACCAATGAACAATGGTATGATTATATAAGAAATAATACCAATATATTGGTGTTCTATTCCGACGACACGAAAGAAGCTAATCAAGCTTATTTTGTTGCAAAAGAGTTCGGACATGATTATAACAAAGTATTAAATAAAGGTATGGCTTATTTTGATAAAATCATTATGCACCCTGAAGAAAATATGGCAGATACTACTGCAAGTCTTCAAAATAAATGGAATCACCGCTTTAGAACTAAAGCAAAAGTTGCATTGATTGAATTGCGCAAAACCGCCGCAAACAAAAAGAAACCTAAGAAAAAGAAAGTTGTTAGAGTTGTTGGTGGTTGCTAAGATTCAATAGATATTTAATATATTAAAAGCCCTACTATAAAATAGTAGGGCTTTATTGTTTAAACTAAATTAATCTATTGAGATATTAATTTTTTCTTTCATTCAATTGAGTAGTTTTTTCCTCAAAAGGTTCAACATCTTCACTCAATTTTCCGGTTAAATCCTTGTTAATAGTTGAATCGCTTTCCTCTTTCTTAATTATAGAAGTTTTTGGTTGAGAGAATTTAAACTTTAATTTTTTCTCTTTCTTATTCAAAGAAGCATTAACTTTCATACCATTTTTCAATTTCCCCATAAGGATTTCGTCAGCTAATTCATCTTCAAGATATTTTTGAATAGCTCTACGTAATGGACGAGCTCCAAATTTTTCATCAAAACCTTTTTCAACCAAGAAATTCTTAGCTTCCTTAGAAAGCTCAATAGTCATTTCATTTATTTTTAATCTTTCACCTAATTCTTTAGTATGAATATCAATAATTTCATAAATATGTTCTTTTTTCAATTTGCCAAAAATAATGAAGTCGTCTATCCTGTTAATAAATTCAGGATTGAACAGTTGCTCTATAGATTCTTCAATTGTATTTTTAATTTGCGCGTAATCTTCACCGGCACTTTGTTCGGAAAATCCAATTTTGCCACCTAATTTAATATCTTTTGTACCCACATTAGAGGTCATAATGATAATAGTATTTTTAAAATCGACTTTGCGACCTAAACTGTCAGTTAACACCCCATCATCAAAAACTTGAAGCAAAATGTTAAACACATCAGGGTGAGCTTTTTCAATTTCATCTAATAATATAATACTGTAAGGTTTTCGTCTGATTTTCTCAGTTAATTGTCCACCTTCTTCATAGCCGACATATCCCGGAGGTGCTCCAACAAGACGCGAAACAGAGAATTTTTCCATATATTCACTCATATCAATCCTAATAAGAGCATCTTCGGAATTAAACATAACCCGTGCGAGAGCTTTAGCTAATTCGGTTTTCCCAACTCCGGTAGGTCCTAAAAACATAAATGAACCAATAGGTCGATTTGGATCTTTTAGACCGGCTCTTGCTCTGCGAATAGCTTTTGTCAAATGGGTTATAGCTTCAGTTTGTCCTACAACTTGTTTTGCAAGGTCTTCAGGCATACTGAGAAGTTTGTTGGATTCTGACTGAGCTAATTTATTAACAGGAACCCCCGTCATCATAGCAATAACATCAGCAATATCATTTTCGTTTATAGGATAAAACGTTTGTGAAGATTTAAGTTCCCATTCAGATTTCATAACTTCTAAATCATTAATCAATTTCTTTTCGAGGTCACGCAGTCTAGCGGCTTCTTCAAAATTTTGTCTTTTTACAACTTTATTTTTTTCCTCTTTTAGAGCTTCAATTTGTTCTTCCATATCTGTGATTTCTTCCGGAACATTAAGATTTGCTAAATGAATTTTAGCTCCGGCTTCGTCCATAACGTCAATAGCTTTGTCGGGGAAATTTCTATCGCTGATATATCTTTCGGCTAATCTAACACAAGTTTTAATAGCATCATCTGAAAATCTTACATTATGATGTTCTTCATACCTGTCTTTTAAGCAGTCGAGGATTATTTTTGTTTCTTGAGGTGACGGCGGATCAACAATTATTTTCTGGAAACGTCTATCCAAAGCACCATCTTTTTCAACATATTGTCGGTATTCATCAAGTGTTGTAGCACCTATACATTGAATTTCGCCTCTTGACAATGCCGGTTTAAAAATATTTGAAGCATCTAAAGAACCTGAAGCACCACCTGCACCGACAAGAGTATGTAATTCGTCAATAAATAAAATCACATTTGTTGCCTTCTCGAGTTCATTCATTACTGCTTTCATTCTCTCTTCAAATTGACCTCTATATTTAGTTCCTGCTACCAATGAAGCAATGTCCAAACTAACAATTCTTTTCTCAAACAAAATGCGCGGGACTTTTTTGCTAATAATTTGCAAAGCCAAGCCTTCAACTATTGCAGTTTTACCTACACCGGGTTCTCCAATTAAAACAGGATTATTTTTCTTGCGTCTTGAGAGAACTTGTATAACTCTATTAATTTCAGTCACTCTACCAACAACCGGATCAAGTTTTCCATCTTTAGCCATTTTAGTGAAATCTCTTCCGAAATTATCCAAAACAGGTGTTTTGACTTGTTCTTTCTGTTGAGTCTTATTTGAAATATGAGAATTAATTTTACTTACCGAAGAAGAACTCGGTCTTCCGGAAATAATATTATCTAATTCTCTACGGACACCGTCATAATCAACAGAATTTTGATTTAATAACTGAGCCGCAATATTTTCTTCATTTCTTAATAAAGACAAAAGAAGATGCTCAGTTCCAATTATATCCGATTTATAAAGTTTAGCTTCGAGATAAGTAATTTTTAAAACTCTTTCAGCTTGCTTTGTTAGGGGAATATTACCAACAGTCATAGCAGTACTTGAAGTAGCAACAGTATCTTCAACACTTTTCTTTAATTTATAAAGATCAACGCCAAGATTTTTTAAAATATTAACAGCGATACCTTCTCCTTCTCTAATAATACCGAGGAGAATATGTTCGGTACCAATATAATCGTGTCCAAGCCTTAATGCCTCTTCTCTACTCAGTCGAATAACATCATTTACTCTATTTGAAAAATCGCCTTCCATAATTATCTATTCTATTATTTATACAATCTATTTAATAATCATATCATTGGACGCAAGAATAACTAATATATTTGTTTGACTGCATTAAAATATCGTGCCAAAATATAACTTATATTTGCGAATATTTTGATTAACATATTGATAAATAATTATTTAAAGCAATATTTATTTATGTAGTAGAAAACACTACATAGGAATATATCATAATTCTACAATAAAATCATACAAACAATGATAAAATATTTTCTTTTTATTTCTTTTATTTGTACTGAGTTAAAAAACGTTATTTGAAAAAGAAAGAAAAAAATTGGTAAGGAAAAAATAGCCCCGGGGATGCTCTCAATATAGTGTGTATTTCATAGTTGAACCTCATGTGAACCGTTTCTCATATTCCCGGGCTTTTTTAAACATTGCTCATTATTTTATATAATAGATTTTAGGGTTTGGTTTGGATTTTTTATAATTACCTGAAGTTATGAATTTTATTATATCATAGTTGAACCTCAAATATTTTAGTAACTTCAGGTATATTTATGATTGTAATTGATAGACCGATTGGTAAATTTGAAAATCTAGATTGGCAATACAATCCAAAGTCATTGAACGGGATTTTGGCTGTTTCTCTTATCCGTTGTAATTGCGGCAGAGTCTCGTTCAATGTTTTATTATAAAATTTTTATCTTCTTTTTCAAAAGAAATATTCAATTCCCATAATTCACAGAATAATCACAATATTAGTAATAATCTAATTCTTTGGATTTATACATTAAGATATTTCGGTTTAAGATATAAAAAATGAAGCTCTTAGAATTTGTTCAAGGTTACTTTTCTTTACCATACGTAGCGCAGTAAAGTTATGTTATCTAATTCAAAATTTCAAATAACGCCTCAACTACGCTTGGCATGACAGCTTTGCATATACTGTAAATAACCCTGAGCAATGTCTAAAGAGATTATATATTTGCCAGAATGTTAATACTCAAGAGTTGCTATTCATATACCTAAACATAAAAAAAAATAATCCGGAATTAATTACGGCTTCATTACTTTAGTTTCATAAGTAATTTTGCAACCGGCGGCTCTAAACATAGCAGAAGCACCGCAGTATTTATCTTGCGATAAATCGACCGATCTAATCAAATCTTTTTCTTCACCGTTGGGTGTTACCAAATTATAAACAAGATGAACTTTTGTAAACATTTTGGGATGTTTGTCGCCTCTTTCGCCTTCGACTTCAATCCAAAATTTATCTATTTCTACTCTTTTTTTCCTTAAAATAGAAACTACATCCATTGCCGTACAACCTGCAAGAGATTGCATCATTACTTCCATAGGAGGAGTTGCTGTGTCGTCCCCACCAACAGCAGGCACGGTATCAAAAACAGTTTCATGTCCTTTTGGCGTTTTGCCAATAAATTTCATATTTTTTTCTAATGTCAATACAGCTTTCATATTTCTTCTTTATTAATTTTACAAAATTATTTTACTTATAGATTGTTTTAGCTAAAAATTATTTTATAATTAAAAGAGGTTTTATAATATTATTATCTTTTGTTTTAATTTTTATGAAATAATTTCCCGATTGTAATCCGTTAATATTTAACGGATAATATAATATCGAATTAGCAGAAATATTAATTGATTTGCTAATTATTTCTTGCCCAATCAAATTTAGTAGTGAAATTTTGAACTTGTCTGTTTTATTCGATTTAATCTTAATATTAACATAATTTATAGCCGGTTGCGGATAGACATCAACATTGAAATGTT